>JBLIIW010000143.1:0-9755 GCA_047635315.1 Halieaceae bacterium
CACGGCGCTACGGCGTTTGCCTTCTTTTCCCACAAGATCATGCGCTGGCTGGCGCCGTTTTTTTTGCTGGGGTTTGCGGTCTGTGTGCTGCTCGGGTTGGGGCATCCTCTTTTCAATACCATTGCAGTGCTGATGGGGCTGACGGGGACTGGTGCGCTGCTTATGGCCGGCTCAAAGGGCGACGGAACACTGCAGCGCCTGTTCCGGCTGCTGGCCATGTTCCTGTCTATGAATGCGGCGCTGTTTCTGGGCTTTGTTCGCTGGGTGAGCACGCCGCAGACGGGGGTGTGGAATCGGACGAATCGTTAACGTGTTGGCCAAATTTCCAAGAGGGCTTGCAGGCCCTGACTGAGAAACCAAGTGACCGACGGTGGCTGATCATGTGGACGCACAGGCATCAATTCGACAGCTTGTGTGGTTTAGCTTTGACTCAGCGACTCAGCAGCCGCGATGACCGTCGCTACAGCACTTTCAGGCGGATATCGTCAATCATCAGGCTTCCCTCATAGAAGTTGATGTGGGGGTCTCCGATCATAAAGTAGTCGGGGTAAGCTGAATCCAGCGGCCAATGCACAAACTGTTTACCCATAATCACAAAGCTTTGGTCGTCAACGCAGCGTCGATCCATTTCTTCAATGGTCTGGTTATAGTGGAATACACAGTTTTCTACAAAGTTTATTGATCCCTCAAGCGGTGTGTCCTGCCCGTGGTTAAGCAAGTCACCACGGATGCTGAAGGAATAGGCCCCTTCGCTACGACGAAACGTCACCTCGTACCATTCATCCGGCTTGTAGTACTCAGCGGGATAGATGTCGGGGTCGAGTTTCCAGTTGACCCCATCGTAGAAGACAAATGGCTTGCCGAGGCGCATGTGTGTTTTGCCTCGCCCGTCGATGGTGGCGATGTTGATGCCGTGTACATCTCTGCGGTTATTCCAGGTATCGATATGGAATTTCCGATGGTGATGGCTCCAGCGGTTGTTGTGGGGCTCCGGCTTAATATCGGTAATTGCCAGCCAATAAAAGCCGTTGTTGTTCACCACGGGCCTGGTGCCCCAAGGCCCCGAGTTCTCATCGCCCTGATCGTAGCCGTTCAGTTTACCCTCACCGCCCCAGTCGGCGTAGCCAATTCGATAGCTGAGTTCATAGGCTTCGGGGAGTGGGTCTCGCGACCGCAGAATTATACCGTCGGTGTGTTGCGGTGATTTAAGCTCGAGCACTGTGTTATTCGGGTTGCTGGGGTCCGGAATCACATCCAGGTAGTCGATAAGAATAGGGTCGGCGTTGCGCGTGTACAGTTCGGCGACGAGCCAGCCGTCATCGCCAAGAGGGATGCTGTTGCGCATAGCCGGTGGCGGTTCGATGCCCTCTTTCACATAGTACTGGCCAGACTCGGAAAAGGGCCCGGCGTATTCAGACGTATCCGCCCGCCAGTCCGGACGCTTGACCAGGGGAAAACTCTCGAAGTCGATGTAGCGAGTGTCCGCCGCGCTGACGCTGGATGCATCCACCGTGGCGGTATCGGCGCCGCAGCCGCTGAGCATGGCAAGCAGCAGCGTGAAAGCACCGGTCTTGTACGTGTGCGCGGAGCTGTCTGTGAGGCCTTCGGCGAACCCTAGAGTCCCATGAAGGGCTTTTTGGATAAGTCTGGGGCGGAGTAGGGTGGCCAAGTGTTGCCAGGACCTTTGAGGCGCGTGCCGAAGACCAGGTGGGGATGAGACTTTCATGTTGGTTACGGATATCGCTAAGGCCAGATTAGGCCCTAACGCTAGGGCATATCAGGGGCAGAAAGCAAATGCAGATAGGGGTTTTTGCGCAGCGGCGCACGGTCTTTCGCGAGGTGTAGTGCGGGTGCGGGGACTTTGTGCAGTCGCTCGCTGGGTACACTTACCTGATTCTGCGCACCATTCTCCGCGGTCTCGCCTTTCTCCCCGTGCTGCTGCGCTGCCTGCCGCTCTTTGCGTATTTCAGCGCTCTCCCAACGCAAAAAAGCATCAACCTCAAACAGCTGGGAACCCTCGTCCGGGTAGTTAGCGCGCCAGTCATCGAGGGAGCGCAGGCGCCGATCGTTGATGCTCGCGAAGTCCCGGGGCATCGCGTAGTGATTGTTCTCAAGCGTGATTGGGACGCTGTCTGGCAGCAGCGAGAAACCGAGCAGGCTATTTTCGTTCTCGATTTTAATCTCCAGAACGGGCCGCCCGGGGTTACGGGCGACCAGAATATTGTCGATTATGGTCTGGGCTTGGGCCCCGTCGCCATTGATAATCAGGCTGCGCGCCTCGTCCGCGCCCAAGATCAGGTTGGACTCGATACGCGTACCTGAACTGGGCGCACCCCCGTCAATCTGGAACATAGCAACGCCCGCGGCCCGGTTGTTGAGGAGTAGGTTCCCGACAATCTGCGTGCCGATGGCACCGTCCAGGTTGATTGCCGAGCCGCCAACGCGCCCGTTTCCGGAGATCAGATTGTGCTCGATGCGCACATCCGAAATCAGCCCATCCGCAGGCACCTCATCACCGCCGCCCATACTCAGGTCACCGTTCAGCTGGATGCCGCAGGCGTCAAAGCCATGGATATGGTTGCGCGCAATCAGCCCCCGGTCGCCGCTGTTCGAGAGGTAAATGCCGTGCTGCTGGGCCGGGCCGATCAGTGTGTTATCGGTGATGGTGATGTCGTTGCTGTGGTTGCTGAAGATGCCCCAGACGCCGTTGTTGGCAAAGTAACTGTCGGTGATGGTGATGTTGTGGCTGTTGTTGATGCGGATGCCCGCGCGGCGGGCTCCCTTCAAGGATAAATGTCTGAGTATAAGGTGCGATGATTCCCTGATTTCGATGGCGTCGCCGCTGGCGGGGTGCGCCCCCTGAACCTGTGACGCGGGTTCCCCGTTTATGCGAACGTCGGTACCCGCGATGATAATGGGCTGTTCTGCGGACCCGTGCAGATCACTGATTCTAAGTGACCCGTAGGTGCCGGGCTGTAGCGAGAGAGTATCGCCGGGCTTCAGCCGCTGCAGGAGCTCCCTGTTAAGACTGCATTGGGCAGCTGGTGTGACGCAGGCGCAGGTGGTTGTCGTGCAGCGGCCTGATTCGGGTGAGGCGAAGTAATCTCGAGCATGCCCGGAGGCGGAGACGAGGAGTATTAAAAGGAGCAGCAGGACTACCGAATGCGGCCGCGTTGTGGCCCGAGAATGTGCAGCTTGTGAAGTCATCGCGCTCTAATCTTACCC
Source organism: Halieaceae bacterium (assembly GCA_047635315.1). GTDB lineage: Bacteria > Pseudomonadota > Gammaproteobacteria > Pseudomonadales > Halieaceae > Congregibacter. The sequence continues at coordinate 3,226 of JBLIIW010000143.1, forward strand.
GATCGTCAATGCGGCACGCCTCTACTCGTGGCGATTGGATGATACACAGAAACGCTTCTATCGGATTTCAAAACCAAAAAAAAGCCCCAGAAGGGGCTTTTTCAGACAGTGGCTAGGGAGCCACCATGCACTATGTCACTTGAAACGCCGTCTTGCCAGACCCAGAAGCCCGAGGCCGAAGAGCGCGAGGGTTGCTGGTGCCGGTACAGTCTGTTGTTGTGTTAAGGACACGCTGGTACCGGTCTGCGACAGAATGTCGACGTACACAAGATCATTCTCAGCGATACCGAATGATACTGTGCCGCTCCCGCTCTGGGGCGCCGAAAGTACAGCGCCCGGGGTCTGTGTAACCGCGACGAAACTGCCCTCTGCCGTGGTCAGGTCGTAACTTGCCACGCAGGCATTAAAGACCCCGCCACAGCTTTCCGCATTACCTACCTTTATAGAGAACTGGTTGTCCGTAACCTGTGCCTTACTTCCAGGCAGCGCTGCGGCGCCCAAACCCACCCGTACAAAGCGGTTGAAGTCAAAGTTAATTCGAATTTCTCCGCTCACGAGCGCAACAATTGAACCGCTAACGCTAGCTTCCGCAATAGAAGCTGAAGCGTCGCCGTTGCTGGTAATTCCCGAGTCGGACATGGTTTGGGCATCAGCAGAGGGCAACCGTATGATGTTCCCCTCTGGAATGAACGTATCCCCATTACTGTCTTCAACAGGAGCGTCTACGCCCGCAGGCGTTTCTATTGATACGCCTGGGGGCAGCACCATGCCAGGGAGCGTAATGCCGCCTGGAGGTACTGCTACGTCGAGTGCGGATCCAGCAATTAACATGTCCGACACCGCGTAGTTTATGCCCGTGCCAGCAATCATAGGTTCCGGCGCCACCCCATCACCAAAATAATTAAAGCTGTTCTCGCCATAGTATCCGGCCAGGAAGCCGCCGTCACAATCTCCGAAGCATTGCGCAGCCAAATCAAAGCCAAACGGATTTAGCTGGACATCAGCTGTACCCCCACTGGTACCACTACCGTCCTGCCCGCCGCCAACATTAAGAAGCGCGCTGAGCTGACCTCCATTGAGAAGTGTGCTGGATACTCCTTCTGACACCACAGCCTGATAGCGGATATCTTGGCCCAACACAGCCTTACGGAAGCCGTCGCCCGTATTAATCTGGATCTCAAGGTCAGCTATTTGCAAGTACGACGTTGCAATGGCATTTGCACTCGCCGTCTGCGCTCCAAAATACAGCGGCAGGGCTACTGCGGCTGAAATTGCTACTTTTAATACTGAACCTTTCATCGTTAAGGGCTCCTTGGGGAACTTTTTAATTACTTAAACGCTATGCATCTTCGATGCCAGAAAATTAAATTCTATTTAAATCAACCACTTATAAAATTACTGCCAATCCGTTTAACGCGAAGTGTAAAGAAAGCTGACACCTTGGCGGCGCCGACGCATGAGCAGCATACCCAGCGCCATCAGTGCGGCCGTGGCGGGCAGCGGCACGCCGGGCTCGTTCTGGGGTGGGATGCTCGCCTGTGTCAGTGTGGTGATGAGCTCGAGCTTGCCGCCATCCCAGTTTGAGTGGTAGAGGCTGTCGAAGAAACTCGCCCCTACCGCCCACACGTAAGAAAAGACGCCTGCGGTTTGCGCAGCAACGCTCGTTCTGGCGGTGCCGGGGTTCCAGACTACCGAGGGGTCGCTCCCGATGGTGCGCCAGCCCTTGGCTGTCATCGAGGTGCCGAGGGTTGTATTGCCGGGGCTCGTGCTGGCGTCGTTGCGCGTCGTGCCCGCGAGCGCAGTGCTGGCGCGGGTTCCGAACAGGTTGGGGTCGTCATCCGTGGTGTACGCGTTGTCCAGATACATGATCGTCGTGTCTGAGTCGCCGTTTACGTAGCCATACTTGAAGGACTGCAGGGATACGGGCTCTTCGAACTCGATGGCTACGAACTCCAGGGCGCCTCTGTTATCGATGGTATGACTATCGTTGTCGCGATTTAGCCCAACGCCGTCCCAGTGCTGCAGGTTGGCGCTGGCGTCGTTCCAGTTGTCACCCGGGTCGGAGGCGTACCAGCCCGAAAGCTTGACGTCTGAACCACGCGCGTTGTTGTACCGCCAGGTGCCGTCCTCAACGTAGCTTGTATAGGTGTAGCCCATGCTCGAGGCGTACCCACCACTGCTAACCGGCAAGCGATCTGAGCTGAAGTCCCAAGTCTCCTCAATTGCTGTAGCAGCAAAAACCGGACTTGCTGCCCCTAGCAGCAGACATGCTGCAGCACCTAAATGTTTAAAAGCGATCATTGCGCTCTGTCTCCAATGATATTCGATATTAATACTGCAAAAATAAGGCCAATTAAATTATTTATATAAAAAACCGGTACTTATGATTTTTCGCATGCGGCCCAAAACAGCAAGTGTAAAGAATCTCGACACTTAGGGGCTCAGGTCACGTTCCAGCGTGTCGCGCAGCGCCAGCGCGTCTCCACGCTCATCGAAGGCGCGCTCCGGCTCCAGCGCATAATATAGCTCATGCAGGGCCTCCCGGTCGCGCCCGAGGTCGGCCAGTGCCTTGCTCAGGTGATAGCGATAGCGCAGATCCTTGTCGCTGCGGGCGACGGCTTCCCGCAGGTAGGGCAGGGCATCCGATGAACGCCCGGCGAGCGCCAGCAGCCAGCCCAGCGTGTCGTTGATCAGAGGACTTTCCGGTGCCAGTTCCTGTGCTCGCTCGGCGTCGGCTATTGCGCCGCTATCGCCGAGCTGGTGGCGCACAAATGCGCGGTTGTTCCAGTGCGCGGGATAGTCTGGGCTGCGTTCCAGTAACCGGTTCAACGCTGTTTGAGCTTCTTCCCAGCGTTCCTGCCGCAGTAGCAGATCGGAAAGCGCCGCTTCCAGGCGCAAATCTTCGCCAAACTCCTCAAAATAGTCGCGCAGGGCTTTTTCCGCGGCGGTCTCATTGCCGAGGGCGCTGTAGCCTCGGTAGCGACCCAATGCGGCCGGCGCGTTGGCACCCAGCGCCGCCGCGGCCACATAGGCATCCAGTGCCTCGCGGGGGAGCCCGCGAGCCAGCAATGCATCGCCGGTGATCAATGGGCCCATGGCATCGCCGGGATAATCGGCGCTGAAGTACAGCGCGGCAGTATGTGCATCCTCATAAGCGCCGGCCGACATCAATAAAAGCAGATGTGTCCGGCGTGCGGGCAGGTAGAGGGCATCCCCCTGCAGGGCCTTGGACAGGGAATACAGGGCGGCATCGTAATCGCCCGCCTCGGCCTGCAGCGTGGCAATACGGTGCAGTGAAACGGGATCGAAATCGGCCAGGCGACTCATCTGCGTGTAAACCAGCAGTGCCTGTTTGGGTTGCCCCGTCGCGATCAGGGTCTGGCCCAGGAGCGCATTTGCCGCCAGATCGTTGATGCTGCCAGAGGTTGCCTTGCGGGCGGCGTTTTCTGCCAGGTCGGCGTTGCCCAGGCGCAGATGGGTGCGCACCAGCAATTGGCTGGCCTCCAGGTCGTCTTCAGCCACCTGTACGGAGCGCTCCGCGTGGCGAAGCGCTTCCTCGTTGTCGCCCTTCGCCAGGGCCAGTCGTGCACGCTCTTTGAGGATGCCCGCAGACTCCTGCTTGTCATCCGGTGCGCCGTCCAGTAGCGCCTGGGCTGCGTCCCAGTCTTCGCTTTGCGTTGCCAGTTTAATCAGGTTGATGCGGGCGGCGAGAAACAGCGGATCTTGCGCGATCAGGGCGCGAAACTCCTCGCGGGCGCTGTTTACATCGCCGCTTTCCAGCAGCGCCAGAGCGCGCAGGTTGCGATAATTGGGGTTATCCGGCTGCTCCAGGAGCAGATTGTCTAGCAGTTGCAGCGCTTTTTCCCAGCGTCCGGTGCGCACATAGGCTGCCGCCAAGGGGAGATCCAGGGCACTGCTCGTCGACTGTTGAGTGCGCACGGCTTCCAGAGTCTGCAATCCGCGCTCCAGTCGGCCGGCATTCAACAGGCTAAAGCCCAGTTGCGCATCCGTTTGCAGGCCGCCTTCGCCTGCGCCCTCGATTCCCGACAGCAATTCGGCGGCACGGTGGTGCTGCCCCGCCTGCGTGTAGGCGGAGGCGAGCAGCGCGCGCACGGTGCCGTCTCCGGGATTCCTGCGTTGCATAATAAGCAAACGTTGGGTGGCGAGTTTTTCCTCGCCCAACTCCAGTAAAATGGTGGCAAACAGGCGCTCCGCACCCTGATCGTCGGCTCTGATTTGCAGGTATTCCTCCACCAGCACCTTCGCACGTTCGAAGGCGCCCAGGCCAAAGTTGGCGAGCGCGCCGACCATCTGCAACTGCGGTCGGGAAGCGAGCGCCTGTGGCTCCATAGCGTCAATAATCTGCGCGGTTAGCGACAGCGCGTTGCGCTCCTTTTCCAGGTCGCCGGTCAGGGAGGCAATAAGTGCCTCAAAATAGGCGCCGCGGGCATCGAAAGGGGTAGTCTCGCGCAGGTACTCCACGTGCCCGGACGCAACCTCCAGTCGGCCGAGGCTGATCAGGTCACCGATCAGTGCCACGCGAGCATCGTGCTCGTTCGGGCGCAGTTCAAGCGACCGTTCATAGGCGGCAATGGCCGGGTCCAGCTGCCCCATAGCTTCCAGCGCTGCCGCGCGAACGGCCCATGCGCGAGCGTCATCGGGTTTGTCGCGCACCAGGGTCTCGGATATGCCCAACGCTATTTGCCGCTGCTGCTGGCGAATAGACAGTACGACCTTGGCCAGGCGCACCCGCACATTATCGGGGTCCCGGGTCTCGGCTTTGCGCAGGCTTACGGACGCCTCTGCGAGCTTGTTCAAAGAGGTATAGGCCTGTGCGCGGCCGGCGAGAATCTCCGCACGCAGGGCGTTGGGAACCGCTTCTTCCGGCAAGTCTCTAAGCAGCGTGGCGTAGGCTCCCAGGGAGAGGTAGGCATCAATCAGTGTAGGTACGATGCGCGCGGGGGCAGCTCCCTGGAGCAACGCTTCTGACAGGCGCTGGGTGGCACCTACCACGTCACCCTGTTCAGAGTGTATTTCCCCCAGCAGCACCAGCGACGGCAGATGGGCATCATCGATTTTCAGCGCGTTACGCAGCTGAATACTGGCGGCATCCAACTCGCCGGCGCTGGCGCGCTTGCTGGCGTCTTCGTAATACGCCTGGGCCGTATCGAAGCGGGCCTGCGCCCAGGCCGATGCGGTGAATACGCTGCAGGCACATAGGAAAAGCACGCAACAGACTCGCCAGGCACCGTGGGTGAAGCGGTGCGGTCGTTGGAGTCCGTCGAGAACGGGCTGCTTATGGGCTTGGCGTCTTTTCACTATTACTCGTTTTGAATATCAATTAATTGCACCGTCGCGGCTGGCTAATGTCGCTTCTATACAGGTAGTTCATATATGTAGCTTCCATCAGCTAAGGCGCTTATTCACGCCACCGTCCTGATAGAGAGTATCTTCTTTAGTGTAACCGCAGCCAGCGCACATCGGTTCGTCGCTGGGGCATCCAATTCCGGCTTTTGTGATCGAGGTCAAAGCCCTGCGGTGACATTGCACCCACACTGCGCAATGCTTGACCAATAGGCCGCCCGGATGGCCGAAGGTTCTCACCCAGCGCTGGTACGCCATCGGCAGTAGGCGGTTGAACACGGCAGTGACTGGCGTCATATCCGCGCGTCTAAGTTCCAGTGTGAGCGGCGCGAGGCGGCGCGGCTCTGTTAGGATAATCACTCAGGTTAGCGACCAACATTTATCATCGGAATTGGGAAAGCGGATGCAGGGTGCAGGTCAGGACGGTTTGCTGCAGTGCTTGCTGTTTATTACTCGGCACCACGGGATGCCGGCGACCGCCGAGTCGCTGACCGCCGGGCTGCCGGTGCCCGAGCAGGGCCTCACCCCGGACCTACTGTACCGGGCGGCGGACCGCGCCGGTTTGAATACCAGCCTGAAGCATCTTGATCTGGGCAAGATCCCGGATGCGGTCTGTCCCGCGCTGGTGTTGCTGGAAGACGGCGGTGCCTGTGTGTACCTCGGGCGCCTGGACAACGGCGAGGTGCGGGTGGTCTATCCGGACCTCCTTGATTCGCCGGTTACCGAAAAGCTTGAGGATCTACAGAGTCGCGCCACCGGCCATGTGATGCTGGCCCGCCCGCGTTTTCGCATGGACTCCCGCATGAGCGCCGGCGCCAAGCGCACCGGGCACTGGTTCTGGAGTGCCATGCGCGCCAATCTGCCGGTGTACCGCGACGTGCTGTTTGCGGCCTTCTTTATTAACGTGTTTGCCCTGTCGCTGCCCCTGTTCACCATGAATGTCTACGACCGGGTGGTGCCCAATGCGGCTTTCGAAACCCTGTGGATGCTGGCGGCGGGCATGCTGATTATTCTGCTGGGCGACGTGCTCCTGCGCACCCTGCGCGCGTATTTTGTGGATATTGCCAGTCGCCGCGTGGATATCGAGCTGTCGGCGCGCATCATGGAGCAAGCCCTGGGTATGCGTCTGGAGCACCGGCCGGCCTCTGTGGGCTCCTTCGCGGTGA
>JBLIIW010000144.1:0-9737 GCA_047635315.1 Halieaceae bacterium
TAGAGACCATCGAGCGAGGGCGACGCTTATTAGTTACACTTTCCGTTGACCCTGGACCGACCCGACTGCTGCAGATATACAATATCAACGCAAAGTGGCTGCGGCGACACTTCAATATTGATTGTCTACCAGAGAGCGACTGTAAGGTAGACCAATGGCGAGATGAAAACGTGCGGTAAAGAAAACCGTCACCAATCTTGTTCAGTGAAAAAAAGTCTATACGGTTTTTCAGGTAGGTAAGTGCGCCTACGCAGCGGAGAATGCACTTACATTGCACTTAAGCCCCGGGAGGGGCGATAGCGAAACTTCATAACTACCTGATTTAATTGGTGCGCCCGGCAGAATTCGAATCTGCGACCCCCTGGTTCGTAGCCAGGTACTCTATCCAGCTGAGCTACGGGCGCGAAAGAGGCGGGACTATAGGTAGCATCGCCTTTCCTGTCAAGGTTGTACGCTGCCGTCGATGAAGCCATCCCCGGAGGAAAAGAACAATCTGAAGGGCACTTTCTGCTTGCTGTTCAGCTTCACCAGCAAACCGTAGTGGTCGTTATCGTAATCATCGACCCACTCCGTTTCCATATCCGGCAGTAGATTAATAGGCTGGAGCTTTCGCGGACCCTGACCGGTCACCACCACCTCCTCCATATAGGGATCATCCCCCAATGAGCCTTTGGGAATAGAGACCATCACGGTGCTTTCACCGGTCTCGGGATCCGTCCTGACCTCGAGCACCTTCGCGCCGATCTGGTCGCCCACATGCCCTCTAACGAGCTGCAGCCAGCCCGTTTCCATGCCCGAAGATTGCGCTCCCAAGGCGGAAGAGAACACAACACCGGCTCCCAGCAGCAGAGCGCTCACAATTTTCATCAGGTAAGTTCCAAAGCTAATAAATACAGGTTAGACCCTATTCTAACCAGCGCCAGCATGCAATCCTGTCAGGCAGTCCTAGACGTTCAACCACATACGCAGCAGACCGGTCAGGCTCACCAGCAGCAGTGCGCCACCCAGCCAGCGAAAGAACACCTTGGTATCGGCCCGTAACGTATAGCGGTGAAAGCGTAGCCCCACAAGGTGCCCCATTAGAGCGCAGGGCAGGAGCCAGAGGTGCTGTTGCCACTGCAGGTCTACACCCGTCATCACAAAGGCCAACAGTTTCAGCGCCACCAGGACGAACCAGAGTACAAAAAGCGTGTCGCGAAGCTGCTCCCTAGGCACACGGCTCGCCGCTACGGGCACCACCAGCGGTGCGGCAATCAGCGAGACACCGCTCACATAACCGCCCAACATCAGAAACATTGCATCGATGCGCGGACTGCCGCTTTTGAAGGGCCTACCGAGAATGTAGCTGATTGAATAGATGATGACGGCGCAAAAAATAAATCCGCTGACCAGCGATCCGGGCAGCGTGATGACACCTGCAACCCCAATCAACTTGGGGATAATCATCAGCGGGAAGGCATAGCGCAGAAAAGCCCAGTTCACCGTAGTGGCGGACCTGCCCAGCTTGGCATCCGCCCGATGAGCCTGCCACACGGTCCAGCCGGAAAAAATTAACAGGTGTACGGAGATGATAGGCAGGAAGAGCAGCGGCTCGTCGCGGATCATGAGCAGGAAAGGCAGGCTCAGAAGCGCACCGCCAAAGCCCAGCCCCGAGCGAACAAAGCCGCTCCAGACAAAGCACAGCGCTATCAGCCCATACTCCCAGGCGAGTAACTCACTCATGCAGACAGCCCCGGACCTTCAGTGCTCATCCTACAGTGCCACCGCGAGCCGGGTAGCCTGATCAATGGCGCGTTTAGCGTCGATTTCCACGGCGACATCTGCGCCACCGATCAGATGCACGTGATCCCTACGCGCATTCAGCACATCAAACAGGCTGCGCTGGGACTCCTGCCCGGCGCAGATAACTACCGTGTCTACAGGCAGCAACTGTGCCCTCTCATCCATGGTGATATGCAAGCCGTGATCATCAATGCGGTCATAGCTTACGCCGCGCAGCATATGTACACCGCGGCGTTTCAGCGACAACTTGTGGGCCCAGCCCGTGGTGGGGCCCAGTCCGCGCCCGGGCGAGGTCGGTTTGCGCTGCAACAGAAAAATCTGCCGCTCGGAGGTCTCCACCTGCGGCACCACGCCGGCAACGCCCCCGCGCGGATGGTTCTTGAAATCGACCCCCCACTCCCGGGCAAAAACATCGATGTCCAGGGCCGCTGAGATACCCGCGTGGGAGGCCAGCTCAGCCACATCAAAACCAATACCGCCGGCGCCGATAATAGCCACGGATTTGCCCATGGGTCGCATACCCCGGATCGCCTCGTCGTAGCCCATGACCATAGGATGATCGATACCGGGAATATCCGGGTGACGGGCGCTCAGCCCGGTGGCCACCACCACCTCTTCCCAATCCCCCTCGCTCAGCGCGTCGGGCTCGATGCGCGTTCCGAGCTGTACGGTGACACCCGTCAGCTCAAGCTGGCGGCGATAGTAGCGGATGGTCTCGGCGAACTCCTCTTTACCCGGCACACGCATGGCCAGATTGAAGTGTCCTCCCAGTTCCTGGGTCGCTTCAAACAGGGTGACCGCATGCCCACGCCCGGCGGCCGTGATCGCAAACGCCAGGCCCGCCGGCCCCGCGCCCACTACGGCAATGCGCTTGGGCCTGGCTGCCTGCGCATAGCTCAGTTCCGTCTCATGGCAGGCACGCGGGTTTACCAGGCAGGACACCACCTTGCCGCGAAAAGCGTGATCGAGACAGGCCTGGTTGCAGGCTATGCAGGTATTGATCTCGTCGACGCGGCCCTCATAAGCCTTGCGCGCAAACTGCGAGTCCGCCAGCATCGGACGCCCCATGGAGGTAATGTCTGCATCTCCTGCAGCGAGCACTTGTTCGGCAACCTCCGGCATATTAATGCGGTTGCTGGTGATCAAGGGCAGTGACAGTTCCCGACGCAGTCGCCCGGTAACGCTGGTAAAAGCGGCGCGGGGAACGCGGGTAGATATGGTCGGTACCTGCGCCTGGTGCCAGACGAAGTGTGTGCTCATGATAGTCGCGCCCGCGGCCTCCACGGCTTTGGCCAGGGCCACCACCTCCTCCCAGCTGCTGCCGTCTTCCATGAGTTCCATGGCGGATATTCGGTAGATAACAATAAAGTCCGGACCCAGTGTTTCGCGTGTGCGCCGTACAATTTCCACAGGCAGGCGCATGCGGTTCTCGTAGGAACCACCCCACTCGTCCTGCCGCTGGTTGGTTTTGTCGAGTAAAAAGGTGCTCACCAGATAACCCGCCGAGCCGATGATCTCCACACCGTCATAGCCCGCCTGCCGGGCGCGTTGGGCGCAGCGCACAAAATCTTCGATGGTGGTCTCGATGTCGTCTCGGGTCAGCTCCCGCGGTTGGCGTGGATTGATGGGCGAGGCGATCGAAGAGGGAGCCACCGGATCGGCACTGTAAGCGAGATTCCCCGCATGCAGGATCTGCAGGCAGATCTTGCAGTCCGCCGCAGCCGCGTGCACCGCGTCAGTCACCGTTCGGTGCAGGGGCACATGCTCGTCTTTGTTGAAGGCACCATATTCACCCGGCGCGAGTGCCGCCGAGTCGTTGGGCGCATTACCACCGGTGATGATCATGCCGACGCCGCCCTGCGCGCGCTCCGCGTAGTAGGCCGCCATGCGCTCGAAACCCGCCGGGCCCATTTCCTCGAGACCGGTGTGCATCGAGCCCATCAGAATGCGGTTCTTGAGCTGCGTAAAACCGAGATCCAGCGGGGCAAAAAGATGCGGGTACTGCGCGTGAGGTTGCTCAGCTTTGACTTCAGTTGCCAGTGACATCGAGATACCTCCTGCCTATGACAGTGTCCAGTGCAGTCATGATTTCGCGATTGATCTCGCGGCGGGTTTTATCGAGCTCAAGCAAGAGTCGAGTGCTGCGGGTGCCGCTCATCGATACCTTCCAAATAGTGTTGTTATCGCCGGCCGCGAACAGTCACAGGAAACACGGGAAGGGTCAAGGCAGGAAGTGGCTCGCATACCTGCGACCGGACCCCCGGATTGGGGTGGTGCCGGGCCGACAATGCGGTTACCGTTCGGCTCGAAGTTTTTAGTGGAAAGTCGCGGGCCCTGGCCTGTGCATCGCGAATCCAGGATATTCACGAGGACAAGCCACCATGAGTTTTGCCGAAGCCACGGCTATAGACAACACGCAGCGGCCCTATACGGGCCGAATCCACGATGGCTGGGATGTTGTGGGCAATGCCAACGGTGGCTACCTCATGGCCATTGGCGCGCGGGCGATGGCGACTGCGGCGGAGCGCCCGCACCCACTGACCATCACCGCGCACTATCTGTCACCGGGACGCCCCGGGCCGGTTAGCATTGATACGCACGTCGTCCGAGCAGGGAGACGTCTGACGACTGTCCGCGCAACGCTGCATGGCCCGGGTAAACCGATCATCGAAATGTTAGGCAGCTTTGCGGATATCAATGCCATAGAGGGCCCGGAGCGGATCGATGCAAGCCCGCCGGACCTGCCGCCGCCGGACGAGTGCGCGCGCGTCATTCCCAACCCGGAGATGGGCTTTCCCCCCGCCATGATGGGGCGAGTCGATCTGCGTATGCATCCAGCTGACGCCCGCTTCGCCAGCGGCAGCCCGTCGGGAGAACCGCTGATACGCGGCTGGCTGCGCCTCGCGGATGGCGAAGCCATGGATGTATTCGGACTGATTCTGGCGACGGACTGCTTCGCGCCCACCGTTTTCAACGCCAATCTGCCGATTGCCTGGAGCCCCACCGTAGAGCTGACCTGTCACATACGGGGCGTGCCCAAGCCGGGCTGGTTGCGCTGCCGCTTCAGCACGCGCTTCATCAGCGGTGGCATGCTCGAGGAAGATGGCGAAGTCTGGGACAGTAGCGGGCGCCTGGTCGCGCAGTCACGACAGCTGGCCCTCACGCCACTCGCCTGAAGACAGCAAGAATCGGGTGGCCCGGCGCTGTCCGCATGGCACACTCGGTCTGTGCGTTCCCAACGGAGGCCCAGCCATGATGGCGGCCGCAGAAACAACTTTGCTACACAACTCGTCAACGCAGGATCTGTCGCGCCATTACCAGCTGGTCGCCAGGGCCATTCATTACCTGCGCGATCATCAACGCAGCCAGCCCACCCTGCAGGAGTTGTCGCTGGCGCTGCACATCAGCGAGTCGCAACTGCAGCGCGTTTTCTCCGCCTGGGCCGGTATCTCTCCCAAGCGCTTTCTGCAGGTTCTTACCCGCGAGCGCGCCCTGGCGGCGCTCAAGGCGAACGCATCGGTGCTCGACGCGAGCCTCGAGGCCGGACTCTCAGGACCCGGGCGCTTACACAATCTCACCGTGAGCTGTGATGCGATGACACCCGGGGAAATCGCCAGCGGTGGCGGCGGCCTGAATCTTGAGCACGGCTGGGCCCTGACACCCTTTGGCGCGGCGCTCATAGCGTGGAGTGAGCGCGGTATTTGCCAGCTTAGCTTCCATGACGCAGAAGATGACCCGGCAACTCAGGCGTTTCGCGACGAATGGCCGGGCGCCGCCCATCAGCGCAATGACGCTGGCGCAGACGCGCTCGCCGAGCAGATCTTTGCCGCCCCGCTTGAGCGGGGAAGGCTGCACCTGCTCCTGCGCGGCACGAATTTCCAAATCAAGGTATGGGAAGCACTGCTTCGCGTTGGCCCCGGAACCCTCAGCAGTTATGGACAGCTCGCGCGGATCGCGGGCGTTGGGCAAGCCCATCGGGCCGTGGGCTCGGCTATGGCCGGTAACCGCATTGCCTACCTGATCCCCTGTCACCGGGTGATCCGGGAGAGCGGCGATCAGGGACATTATCGCTGGGGCACCGAGCGCAAGCTGGCCCTGCAGGCCTGGGAAAGCGGCGATCACGCGGGCGCCGCTGCCCCGTGAATTCCAAACAACTATTTCAACTGATTACCCTGGCCGCAATCTGGGGCGCTTCCTTTATGTTCATGCGCATTGCCGTGCCCCAGTTGGGGCCCGCATGGTTGCTCGAAGTACGGCTGCTGAGCGCGGCCCTGGTGCTCCTGCTGGTCAGTCGCCTGCTGCGCAAGCCGCTGCATGTGCGCAGGCACTGGAAGCACTTCCTGATTCTGGGCTTCTTTAACACGGCCGTGCCCTTCTTCGCCTTCGCCTATGCGGCGCAAACCCTGCCTGCCTCGATGTTATCGATCCTCAACTCGACTGCGCCGCTTTGGTGATTGCTCATTGGTTTTCTCTGGCGCGGCAAGCCCGTCACCACACGCGCGGTGCTGGGGCTGCTGCTGGGGATGAGCGGCGTTGCAGCACTGGTCGGGCTGGGTGGTTTGAACCTGCAGTCCGGCGCCCTCTTTGCCGTACTACTGACCCTCAGCGCCGCCGTGTGCTACGGCATTGCCAGCAGCTACGCGGAGTATGCCGAGAAGGTCGAGACCTATGCCAACGCGCACGGCAGTCTCTGGGCCGCCACCCTGCTACTGACGCCATTAGTGCCTTTTTCGCCTATGCCCGAGGTGTGGCCTCCGGGTGCGGTAGCTGCGGCGCTGGCACTGGGTCTGATCTGCACCGGTCTGGCCTATCTCATGTATTTTCATATCATCGCTACGGCGGGTGCACCGGCCGCGCTGACGGTCGGCTATCTGATTCCCCTGTGGGGGGTATTGTGGGGCTGGCTGTTTCTCGATGAAGTGATCGGCTGGCACACGCTGATCGGTGCGGCGCTGGTTCTTAGCGGCACCATGCTGGTCACCGGGTTTAGCCCGCGAAGCCTGCTGCGCAAGAAACTCGACACCCGGGAGTGACGCTCAGCGACATCCCGCGCGGACACCGTCTGGCCGCACGCCGGTATTAACTCTCACCCCTCCCCCCGCGTGAACGCAAGCGCTGGCGAGTCCGGGACATTCCCCAGGACAATCCCCAGGACACAGGCGACAGCAGCAGTCCCAGAAGCCCGAAGATTATGGGCAGAAACAGAACAAGCCAGAGACCATCGGCAGAACCGAGCTCCAGATCCAGGGCAATGTCTCCCTCAAGCCCGCCAGAGATCAGCAGGGCTACAGTAATGAGCAGTGAGAACGCCAGGGAAAAAATGCACAGGGCGGCCAATTGCTGCTTGAGATAGGGAAGAAATCGCATCGCCAGTGATTTTCTCGCGCGCAGTAGACATGAATCTCAAGGATAGTGCGATTGGTCCCATCAGTGAACCGGCAATGCGCACGCGGATGGCTCTGTTATCATCATGCCTTCTTCTATGTTGCCCCGCCCCCCATGAGCAAAACCGCCTTTAACTCCCTTCCGCTGTCACCCGCGCAGCTCGAAGCCCTTGCCGTTCTCAGCTACGACAGCATGACGCCAGTGCAGGCGCAGAGCCTGCCGCTGATCCTTGAAGGACGTGATCTGATCGTGCGGGCCAAAACCGGCAGCGGTAAAACGGCCGCCTTCGCCATTGGCCTGCTGCAGAGCATCAATCCGCGTTTTTTTGGGGTTCAGGCGCTGGTACTGTGTCCAACCCGGGAACTGGCCGACCAGGTCGGTGGCGAGATTCGCAGGCTCGCGAGCCGCATGCCGAATATCAAGCTGGTGATGCTCTGCGGCGGCAAGCCCTTTGGGCCACAAGTCGGATCCCTGGAGCACGGCGCACATATCGTGGTGGGAACGCCCGGACGTATCGCGGATCACTTACAGCGGCAAACTCTGAGCCTGGATAAGATCAAGGTTCTGGTGCTCGACGAGGCCGACCGCATGCTGGATATGGGCTTCTCAGATACCATGGACGCCATCATCGAGCAGACGCCCAAAGCACGGCAGACACTTCTTTTTTCGGCGACCTATCCGGAAAATATTCGCAAGATGAGCGCTTCAATTCAGCGCAAACCGGCTTCGGTTACGGTTGGTGAAGAGGTCGGACACAGCACCGAAACTATCGACCAGCTTTTCTATGAGGTGCAAAAAAACGAGCGCAAAATTGCGCTACTCGCCCTGTTTGAGCACTACCGGCCCGGCAACGCGCTGGTTTTCTGCAATACCAAAAATCAATGCGATGAAGTGGCCGCCACACTGCGCGAATACGACATACAAGCGCAGGCCATTCACGGCGATCTGGAGCAGCGCGAGCGGGACCAGGTCCTCGTTCAGTTCAGCAACAATAGCTGCCCGGTGCTGGTGGGTACGGATGTGGCCGCCCGCGGACTGGATATCAAATCACTGGAAATGGTGATCAACTACGAACTACCCCGGGACCCGGGGGTATACGTGCATCGCATAGGCCGCACCGGGCGCGCGGGCGGCGTCGGCCGGGCCATGAGTCTGGTCACCGAGGCAGAAACTCCACGCATGGTCGCCATAGAAAATTACCAGAAGCAGCCCTGCGCCTGCGATGTTCTGGCGTCCCTGGACCGCGACCCCAATTATTCGTTACAGGGCCTCATGGTTACCCTGCAACTGGACGGCGGCCGCAAGCAGAAGCTGCGCCCGGGAGATATTCTCGGTGCCCTCACCGGGGATGCCGGCCTGGCGGGTTCACAGATTGGCAAAATCAACATCGCTGAGACAAGCAGCTATGTGGCCATTGAGCGCACGGCGCTTCGCCAGGCCATGAGTTATCTCTCCAACGGCAAGGTCAAGGGACGCAGTGTGCGCGCCCGCCGCCTCAGCTAAGCGGCTCAGAAAAGCGGCTCACCAAGCCGCAAGAATTCGGCCGGTTAGTGCATTAAGTCGTTGCAGCCCCGCCCGCAGGTGCGCGTCGGGCAGCGCAGAACTGAAGCGGAAATGCGCCTCAACGCCAAAACGCGAACCGGGAATTACCAACATATCCTCTTCAGCCAGTAGACGCGCCGCAAACTCGTCTGAGCTCACGGGCAGGTCGAACTTTACAAAGGACATCGCCGAAGCCTCAGGCGGCACCACCGAGAAAACCCCCGGATGCTCCTGTAACCCCAGGGCCAGCGTGTCGAAACCGCGACGGATAAAGCCGCGCGCGCGGGCCGTAATCAGGCCGCGTGCAGATAGCTTGAGCGCCTGTGCAGCAAGTTGCATGGACATCATCGTGGCGGTAATAGCGGCGTACTCATGGCGGCGCCAGAGCGCGGGAATCAGCGCCGCGGGCGCCAGCAGCCAACCCAGACGCAAGCCCGGCAGTCCGTAGGCCTTGCTCATGGAGTTAATGGCGATGACCCGCTCGTAGTCACCCCAGAACGAGGCGGTGGGCTCACGAAGCAGCGTATTACCGTTGACCTGCGGGTAATCCACCAGCGTGGCAAACAGCGTTGCGGTGTCGACCTCCGCCAGCTCGAAGAGCTCCGCGTAGCTCATGGGGTGCACGCCGCTCTCGGAGAAGTTGTAGCTGACACCGTGCTCGGTCTCGGAAAGGTATTGCTCGACCGCGAACGGCTGAAAATGCGCTTCGGTCATGGGAGCGGGTCTCCAATGCTGTTCTCGAAGAGCTTGAGGATGCGCCGATACTGGTCCAGCCAGCTTTCCGGGTGCACATAGCCATGCGCCTCCAAGGGGTAGGAGGCGAGTTCCCCGTTTTCCTTCTTGAGCTCGATCAAACGCTGCCACCGGGCGTCCTCCACCGGTGGACCGATCCAGTCCGGATTCTGCATTATCTGCTCAAGGGTTGGCACTGCACCCGCTCGCGGCACCAGCAGGAAGAACATCAACAGCCAAAAGGTCTGGCGCCAGAGTGTACGCTGGGTAGGTAAATACAAGGGTCATCCCCATGA
>JBLIIW010000145.1:0-9721 GCA_047635315.1 Halieaceae bacterium
GCACCTCGTCTGGTGCGGGCCAGCAAGCGGGACAAGACGGTAGTGGTGCAGGCCAGCAGGCCGGGCAGGCCGGTAGCGGCGGATACGGCGCCTACCCCGGCGTGCCATCGGGAGCTGCGGGAAGCGGAGGCGTACAGGGAACACTGACCCGGGGCGAGCAGGTTGCCATTCTGGACGCCGCTCTCGAGGACGGTATGGGCGAATTTGACGCCATGATCCTCGAAGAGCAGGCGGCGCAGCGGCGCGCGGCGCGGGAACAGGCCGAAGGTAGCGCTACGCAAACGGCTTCCGCTGAAGGCGCTATGGGCGGCGGTGCCCAGGGCAACGAGGGCGGCTACGGGCGCACGCTGGGCGGTGGCGGTGGCGGTGGCGGTAACAGTACGGGCGGCGGCATGGGCGGCATCGGGGGAGGCGGCGGCAGCGTTCCGCAAAACACCGCGAAATACCCACCGCCAACGGATATCCCCAGCGGCAACGACGACGACGTCGTGGCTCGGCAGCTACGCGAGGCCGCCATGCGCGAACCCGACCCGGCTGTGCGTGAAAAGCTCTGGGTCGAGTACCGTAAGTACAAGGGCATCAAAGAGCCGTGAATACCCGCTGTTGGAACATTGACGACAAGCGCATACGGGGTCATGGGCAGAACACCGGGCCCGGGGCACGCCTTTGCCTGCTCATTTGTGTGATCCTCTGGGCGGGACTGTCGGGCTGCGTCAGCCAGACAATAAAAAGCACCAGCGTACCGGGGTTGCAGTCTCCAGCGAGGGAGGTGCCGGAGGGCGAGCTGCTAGATATCGGCGTCGCCATTTTCGATCCGGGTATCGATGTCGCCGATGAGGATGAGCGCATCTATCCTGAAGTGCGCCGCGCAGAGGCCCGCTATATGCCAGCACTGCTCGCCGAGGTGCTGCAGAACGCGGGGGCCTGGGGCGCCGTACGCGTGCTACCTGACGAAGGCCGGGTCGCCGATTTACGCGTGTCGGGGACCATATTGCACTCCGACGGCGAAGAGCTGAAGCTACACATTCTCGCCCGCGATTCGCGCGGCTACGTGTGGCTCGACAAAACCTACACGGCCCGGGCGAGCCGCTATGCCTACGACAGCAAAACACGCTCCAACTACGATCCCTTCCAGGCGGTTTATCACACGATAGCCAACGATCTACTGCAGCGCCTTGATGAACTGCCGACGGCCCAACGCCAGGAAATTCGCATGATTTCCGAGTTGCTCTTCGCCCGGAGCTTCTCGGGAGATGCCTTTGCGGGATATCTGGACGAGACGCGCAAGGGCAAACTGCTGGTGGTACGCCTCCCCTCAGAGGATGACCCCATGCTGGAGCGCATCCGTAAACTGCGTGAGCGCGACCATGTTTTCGTCGACACGATGCAGGGTTACTACGACGGATTTTCCTCGGATATGTCCGGCCCCTACCAAGAGTGGCGCCGACTGAGCTATCAGGAAGTGGTGGCTTATCAGGAGCTTAAAGCGGAAAGCCTCCAACAGCTGATCGTCGGGGGCGCCTCCATCATCGCCGGCATTGCTGCCGCGGGCAGTGGCAATAACGCGACCCGGGCTGCCGGCAACGTGGCCATCATCGGTGGAGGATACCTCCTCAAAAGCGGCCTCGAGAGTCGCGCCGAGGCGCAGATTCATGTGGAAGCGATGGAAGAGATTGGCCAGTCCCTGGAAGCCGAAATCACTCCGCAGGTGATCGTACTTGAAGACCGCACAGTGATGATCAGTGGCAATGTCGATGACCAGTATGCCCAGTGGCGCGAAGTTCTTGCGGAGATCTATCGCAACGAAATCGGTGATCTGGCAGTCCCCGGGCCCGACGACGTTGTCCAGAACTAGGCGGGCAAGTTTCTTCGCATGTCAGAGCAACACCAGCGGGTAGAGCCCACACCTTTTAGCGCACTGGAGCCCAGCGAAAGCAGCGCAGACAGCGCGCCGCCCGTCGTCTCGTCCCGGTGGTTCCTGCCAGCGCTCGCCGTTCTTGCGCTCCTAACCCTGGCGGTAGTATTTCTCCTGCCAAAGTGGGTGGCAGCACCCGCTACGGCACCACCGGAGCAGGCACAGACCGCCGCGAGTGATAGCCCATTACCTGCCGCTGCAACCCGCACGACGGAAAAGCCGGCGCCGGGAGACTCCCCCTCGCCCTTTGCCGATGCGGTGGAGGCAAAAGCCCGGGCACAGGCGCAGGACCTGTTGGCGGAACTCCTCGACGTACAGGAAAACCTTGAGGCGCGCGGCGCCCAAAGCTGGGCACCAGAAGCCGTGGCCGCCGTTGCCAGCGAGGCCCTGGCCGGAGACCAGCGCTATCGAGACCGCGAATTTGAAGCGGCGATATCCCACTACACTTCGGCGCTGGAGCAAGCTCTGGCGCTGGAGGCTTCGCTGCCCGCACGTTTTGAAGAACAGATGCTGGCGACGCAAGTAGCGGTAGAAGCGTTGGACCGGGAAGCCGCAAACGCCGCTTTTGATCTCGCTGAACTGCTCGAACCGGACAGCGGAGCCCTCGCCGAACTCGCCGGACGCCTTGCGGCACTGCCCGCCGTCAGCGCTGCGGTCGAGACCGCGCGCAGCGCCGAAGCAGCGCGCGACCTTGCCAGCGCGGTCACGGCGCTGCAGGAGGCGCAGTCCCTGGATCCATCCCACCAGTATGTGCAGAGCGAGCTGAGCCGGGTTGGCGCAGCCCTGAATACAGAGCGCTTCAGTGCGGCCATGTCGGAGGGCTACGCTGCGCTGGCCGCCGACGACTTTAAGCGCGCCCGACGCGATTTCGACCGTGCGGGCAAGCTGCGCGGGGAGGGGGCCGAAGTAGCCGCCGCCCTGCAGGAACTGGCGGTCGCCCGCACGGCAGCAACGCTGCGCGCCCTGCGCCGACGCGGTGATGCACTGCTGGCTGCGGAGGACTGGGCCGCTGCCATACCCGTTTTTGAGGAGGCCCTGAGCGTTGATGGGAGCCTGCGCTTCGCGCGCGAAGGACTGGCCACAGCCCGTCCGCGCGCCGTTCTGGACGCGGAACTGACCGCCATCATCGAGGGGTCCGAGCGCCTGGTAGACGATGCGGTCCTGCGCGAGGCTCGCGGCAGTCTTTCCCAGGCCCAATCCTTTGCTGATATCGGCCCGGGACTCAGCGCGCAGATTGCACAGGTTACTGAAATCCTGTCGATCGCCAGTGAGCCCCTAAGCGTCAACCTGCGCTCTGACGCGGCGACCGAGGTCACTGTCTACAAGGTGGCGCGCCTGGGGATGTTCGCGGAAACACAGCTGTCCCTGAGGCCGGGCCAGTACACCGCCGTCGGCACACGCAGGGGGTACCGCGACGTACGCGTCGTCTTTAGCGTGTCACCGGGCCGACGCGCTACTGTTGTTGTCGCCTGCACTGAGCCCATTTGATGAACGATCATCGCAGGGAGGCAATCCAACCAGCCGCCTTTGAACCCCTCGGGGACAGCTCGGCCCCGGCAGGCCCCCGCATTCCACCAACCCGCTGGCTCCTGTTCGCCGTGGTTGCGCTGTTTCTGCTCGCCCTGTGGTACTTGTTCAGCGCCCGCTCGCTGGAAATAAGCGTGGTCGCAGAGGGCGATGCCAGCGTGCGCCTGTCGGGGCTCAGTCTCGATATGGGCGATCGTTTCCTGGCTCGTCCGGGACTCTACCGCCTCGACGTTGAGGCCCCCGGCTACCGTGTCTTCAGCAGCGAACTGCAAGTCACCCGCGATGCCAACCAACGGCAGGAGGTGATCCTGCAACCGCTGCCCGGCCTGCTGACGGTGGAGAGCGATCCGCTCGGTGCCACGCTGCTGATCGACGGCGAACCGGCTGGCAGCACACCGCTGACAGCGCTACCCATAGCCGCTGGCATGCACGAACTGACGCTGCAGGCGGAGCGCTATCTACCGCTGACCCAGAGCCTCGACGTCAGCGGCCGTGAGATACAGCAGCGCCTCGCGCTCACTCTGAGCCCTGCATGGGCCGATATCGAACTGCGCTCCACCCCCGCCGGCGCCGCCCTGCTGGTGGACGGCGAGCCAGCGGGAACCACCCCCGCGACCCTACAGATTCTTCAGGGAGAGCGGGAGATCCTGCTACAACGGACCGGTTTTGCCACGGCGTCGCTGAGCCTCACCGTAGAGGCGGGAGTTGCCCAGCGCCCGGAGCTCGTCGTGCTGATACCCGCAACCGGCGTACTAAGCCTGCGCAGTGAGCCCAGCGGCGCCAACGTCAGCATCGACGGCGCCTACGCCGGACAGACCCCTCTTGAGCTGGAGCTGAGTCCGGACACGGAGCACAGCATCAGCCTGTCCAAGGCCGGTTACCTGCGAAGCAGCGAAACACTGCAAATGGATGCCGGCGCAAGTGCAGAGCGGAGCATTCGCCTGCGACCTCTACTCGGCGACGTGCTGGTGCGTATCAAGCCGGAGACGGCTGAGCTGCTGGTCAACGGCAAGTCCGTGGGGCGCGGTACGCAGACCCTGTCGCTGCCGGCGGTTATGCACCGGTTGGAGGTGCGCCTCGATGGCTACGTCGGTCTCAAACGCAGTGTCACCCCCCGGGCTGGCCTGGAACAACTGGTCGAGATACAGCTGCTGACGCCGGAGGCGGCGCGCAAGGCGCGACTCACGCCGACCATCACCACGGCCCTGGGACAAACCCTGGTGTTGCTGAACCCCATCGATTCACCGCGCAACGAATTTTCCATGGGTGCGTCGCGCCGCGACCCGGGCCGAAGGTCCAACGAGGTACTCCACCCGGTGCGTCTGGAGCGGCCCTTTTACCTGCAGACCACCGAGGTCAGCAACGCACAATTCCGACTCTTCCAAGCCTCGCACAATTCCGGGCAGATCGAGGGCAACAGCCTGAACCGCGAGCATCAGCCGGCGGCGCAGCTCAGCTGGCAGCAGGCCGCCGCCTTCTGCAACTGGCTGAGCCAACGAGAGGGCCTGGCACCGTTCTATCAAGAGCAACAGGGAATCATTATTGGCTTCAACGTGAGCTCTCTCGGCTATCGACTGCCCACCGAGGCGGAGTGGGCATGGGCGTCCCGGGTGCGCGGTGAGTCCTTGCAACGTTTCACCTGGGGAGAGGACTTCCCACCGAAGACAGTCACCGAGAATGTCGCCGACAACAGCTCAGCCTATGTAACCGGCCGGATTCTCAATGGCTATGAGGATGGTTACGTGGTCAGTGCACCGGTGGGCAGCTTTATCGCCAATCATCACGGCCTCCTCGATCTCGGCGGCAATGTTTCCGAATGGATGCATGATGTGTATACGATTCCAGCCTCCAGTGGGGTGCTGGAAACGGATCCGCTCGGCGCGCAGCGCGGCGACAACTATGTTATCCGGGGCGCCAGCTGGGCCCTGGGCCGCCTGCCGGAACTGCGCCTGTCCTATCGCGATTATGGGCAGGCCGGACGCGATGACGTAGGATTCCGGATCGCTCGCTATGGAGAATAAAGCAATGACCAGCGCCCGGCGCCTCAGGCGGCTACTGCTCTTGATTGCGCTTGGCAGCGCGCTGCCGATCGGCGCGACCCTGGCTCAGCCGGCCGCGACCGGGAACGCCCAGGCCGATCCCGCGGCAGAGGCGCCCGCAGCCACCGAGCCCGCCCCGAGAGACCCTGAAACAAGCACTACAGACACCAGCGCCGTGGATTCAAACCCGGTCAACTCTCCCCAGGACTATGAAGCCTCGGAGCAAATTTCTGAAGACCGCTCCGTCTCTTTCCCGGTCGATATCTAGGATTGCCCATGAAGAAAGGCCTGTCTTCCGAGTTCATGTTTCAGCTGTTCGCACTGCTCACGGCGATCATATTCGTGCATGCGCTATACGTTGCAGTGATCCGGCCCGCTGCTGACGCCCAGCTACAATCGGACCTGGCCGCCCAACAGGCCGGGGAGGAACTAGTACCGCAGCGCAGCCTGGCCGTGGTGGTCAGGGATTATGAGCAGGAGGCCTGTTTCATCCTGCTGCTCTGGGCTCTGGCAATCATGGGTTATAAGGGCTGGCTGAACCTGCAGGACCAGCAATTGCTGGACGCAGAGCTGTTAGCCATTCCCGAGGGCACCAGCGTACTGCCGGAAGACGCGCGCCAGTACAGTCGCTCCATAGAGGCGCTGCCGGCGGCACGCCAGGAGTTTCTGTTACCGCGCACGCTGCTATCGGCCCTGCAGCGTTTTGCCACGACGGGCAGCATCCCCGCCGTCTCCGACACAATTCGCGAACAGTGCGACGTGGAGTCGGACCGACTGGATTCGGAGCTTTCCATGGTGCGCTACATCGCCTGGGCGATACCCTCGATCGGATTTATCGGTACCGTGCGCGGTATCGGCGACGCTCTCGGCCAGGCCTATAAGGCCGTGGAGGGTGATATATCGGGGGTCACAGTGAGCCTTGGTGTGGCCTTTAACAGCACTTTCGTTGCCCTGGTGCTGTCCATCGTGATTATGTTCTGTCTGCATCAGTTGCAGCTGTCACAGGAGCGACTGGTGCTTAATTGCCAGCGCTACGCAGACAGCCGACTGCTGCGATTCCTGGTGGCCAGTCACTGATGGCCATCCTCGACAGCCGGGATACGGAGATCTGCCTGTGGCAGGACAGCGGCGTCGTGTGCAGCCCGGGCGTGGTATTGCTCCAGGGCGGCGAGTATAGCTTCGGCCAGGATGCACTCGCTGAAGCGCGGGCCCGACCGCGGGACAGCAGTAACCGTTTCTGGTGGCAGCTCGGCACCCAGCCGCTGCAGCCGGCGCTGGGGGCGGCACGACATACGGCAGATCTGGTTCACTCACACCTGCGCGCCATCCACCAGGAAGCCGGATCGCCCGCACAACTGGCGATGGCCATCCCCGACAGCATGCCCCGGGAACAGCTTTCCCTGCTGCTTGGGGTCGCCAAGGCCTGTGATTTCACCGTGTCCGGCCTTGCCAGCCGCAGCGTACTGCTCGCCAGTGGCTGCGAAGCGGCCCGCTCCCAATCGCGCGTACTGCACCTGGAAGTGCAGTTGCACCAGGCGGTGCTTAACGAGCTGCAGATCGAAGACGGGTGGGTAACGCTGCTGCGTAGCACCCCCCTCCCCGCCTGCGGCCTGCTGGCCCTGCAGGAGCGCTGCGTGTCGGCCATTGCCAGCGCTTTTATTCAACAAACACGCTTCGATCCACGCCGCAGCGCGCAGAGCGAACAAAGCCTGTACAACGCGCTGCCCGGCATCCTCGATACCCTGGCAGAGCGCGGGGAGGCCAGCGTGGATATCGACGGCCACCGCAGCCGCGTTACCGCAACAGCACTGGCCGGCGTGATGGAGCGCCTGTCGGCCGGCCTGGCGCCAATCATCGACAGCGAACAGCTGCCGCTGCTGCTGGATCCGGAGCTGCATCGACTTCCGGGTCTGCAGGAACTGCCCGGCGAGCACCACCCCCTGCACCGCGATGCGTTGTGGCAGGCTTTCCTGGCGCATCGCGAGCAAATCGAATCAGATACAGAAGGCTTGCACCTGATTGATCGCCTGCCGCTGCACGGGGGCGCAGCGCTGGCGGAACCGCCGAAAGTCGCGGCGCAGGCTGCAAGCGCGCCGCTACCGCCAACGCGCAGGGGCACGGGATCCGGGGCAAGCCACGCGGCAGACCGAATCCACGGCGCGGCCACCCACGTGCTGATCGGTGTGCGCGCCCTGCCCCTGCGCGGTGAGGCCGTGGATCTGGGCAGCGGCTACCAGCTCAGGATCGACGGCGATCACTGGACCCTGCACGGCGATGGCGCGCTGATCAACGGCCTGCCCAGCGCGCCGCAGCAGCCGCTGGCGCTGGGGGATACGCTATTTCTGGGCTCGGCCGGGCATGGACGCCTGATCGAGGTCCAGGACTAGCCTGGAGAAACTGTGCCCAGACGCAAGCGCAAATTCAGCACTTTTAACCTGTCCTTTCTGGACATCATGTCCTGTGGCTTTGGCGCGGTGATTCTGGTTTTCCTGATTATCGATCACTCTATCGTGGTCGAATCCCAAGAGCTGAACGTCGACCTGCTGTCCGAGTCATCCCTCCTCGACAAAGACATCCGCGACGGCGAGAAAGACCTGGTCGAGCTGCGCAATGCGCTGGACACGGTTGACCTGGAAATTGTCGATACCCAGGGACGCGCCACCCGTGTCAGCGAGGAGGTGGACGAGTACGAAGCTCTCATCGCAGCACTGATACCCGACGGTTTCAGCGAAGATGAGGCCCTGGAAAAACTCAAGGCCGAAGTGCTGTCCCTGGAGGAGGAAGTCAAAACGCTGCGCGAGTCCGCAGAAGAGGAGGCGGGCAAAAGCGCGCGCAGTTTTGTCGGCGACGGCAACCGCCAGTATCTTACGGGCCTGAATCTGGGGGGTCGCCATATCGCCATACTGCTGGATGTCTCGGCGAGCATGCTGGCGGACCGACTGATCAATGTCATCCGCCTGCGCAATATGGATGAGTCATTGCAGCAGCGCGCTGAAAAATGGGTTCGCACGCTGAATACCGTAGACTGGCTTACTGCACAGCTACCGGTAGCCAGTGAGTATCAAGTGATAACGTTCAACACGCAGGCGGCCTCCGCCGTGCCAGAAACCGCCGGAACCTGGCTCGAGGTGGCGGACCAGGCGCGTCTGGAAGAAGTGACCACCGCCCTGCGCGATATCACCCCCGCCGGCGGCACCAGCCTTGAGAATGCGTTCATTTCCTTGCAGGCCCTGTCCCCGGTTCCCGATAACATCTTCCTGATCACCGACGGTCTGCCCACCCAGGGGGTAACTCCACCGCGTGGCACGACGGTCAGCGGTAACCAGCGTCAGCGCCTGTACCGCCAGGCCGTGCGCCAGCTGCCCGCCAATGTCCCGGTCAATATCATCCTGGCGCCCATGGAGGGCGACCCCCTGGCTGCGTCGGAATTCTGGCAGCTGGCGCAGAGTACACGAGGCTCGTTTATGAGTCCCTCGAGCGACTGGCCATGAGCGGGGCAGGACATGCGTAAGCGCCGCGACATGGCCGAGTTCTCCCTGTCCTTTCTGGACGTGATCTGCTGCGGCTTTGGCGCGGTCATTCTGCTGCTGATGATCACCAAAACCGTGCAGCCGCAGATTATCGAGGCATCGACCGTAAACCTGGAAGGCCTGGTGGCCAAGCTACAGGAACAGCTTTTCGAAATACGCGGCGAGACGCGCGTCCTCAACCGCGATTTGAACGCGCGGCAGGAACAGCTTTCAGAGTACCGGGAACGCATCGCCATTCTGCGTGGGCAGCTGGCAGCCAACCGCTCCCGCTACGACAGCCTGCAGGTGGAAACCAACTCCAACTCGATCATCAGCGAGCAACTGGCGATTGCGCAGCAAAGCCTGACCGAAGAGATGAAACGGCTGCTGGCTGGACTGCAGGTCAACAGCAACCTGATCGGCGGCATCCCCGTGGATAGCGAGTACATCATATTTGTCATTGATACCTCCGGCTCCATGTTTTCCTACGCCTGGGACCGTATGCTCCAGGAGATTGAGGCGACGCTGAATATCTACCCGAACGTTAAGGGCATACAGATCATGAATGACATGGGGGAATACCTGTTCAGCCGCTATCGCGGACAATGGATCCCCGATACGGACGCCAGGCGCCGGGTTATCCTGCAAAACCTGCGTAACTGGAACGTATTCAGCAACTCATCGCCGGTAGAGGGCATCACAGCCGCCATCCGGACGTTTTATGACAATGA
>JBLIIW010000146.1:0-9716 GCA_047635315.1 Halieaceae bacterium
CCGAAAGACTTCCGCGCCCTTGCGGCTGCGCTCGGATTCCGGCAGCAGCTCGATAAACAGCGAGCCGATACGATCGTTGGCGGCGTCCCTGTTCAAACCACCCCCCCCCGGCAGAATAGTCTGTGTGTTGAGAGAGCGGATGCCGGCGACCTGAAGAATCTCGCGCTCTACCTCCATTACCAGTTCGTCAACCTCGGCGGCGGAGAAATTGCCGCGGCCACTCACGGACACAACAATGAACTGCGGATCGGCGTCGTTGAAGAACACCATGCCGCGTCCAAACTGCCCGTAGCTCCAGAATATGCCGGACAACAGCGTGAGGATGCTGAGCATAGTCACTACAGGGTGGCGGCAGACGACTGCAAGAAAACGCGCATAGGCTCCCGTCGCGCCGCTCAGGCGCGTGGGGTCGCCATGCTCAAGTTGTTCGAGGGTCGCGCGTGATGCCTTGTTGTGCACCGTGGGTTTACCAAAAATAGTACCCAGCACGGGTCCGAACAGCAGCGCGTAGAGCAGTGAGCCGATGAGAACCGTGAACACGGTTACTGGCAGGTAGCGCATGAACTGCCCGGGCACCCCGGGCCAGAACATCAGCGGAAGAAACGCGACCAGGGTCGTCGCTGTGGACGCCGTCACGGGCCAGAACATGCGCTTTACCGCTTCCGTATACGCCTCTTGGTGACCCAGGCCCTCGCTCATCTTGCGATCCGCATACTCCGTAACCACGATGGCGCCGTCGATCAGCATGCCCAGACCCAGCAGCATCCCGAACATCACCATAAAGTTAAAGGTGTATCCCAGCAGATAAATGATGATGACGGAGAACAGCAGTGACACGGGAATCCCCAGACCAACAATGACGCCGCTGCGAAAGCCCATGGCCGCTACTACCAGTACCATGACCAGCGCCAGCGCCGTCATGATATTGCCCTGGAGTTCGGTTACCTGCACCGCTGCAAACTCGGCCTGGTTCTGCGACGGCACAATGGCAATGCTTGAAGGCGTTCGTTCGCGCGTCGCAGCGACGATAGCCAGCACCTGCTCAACTGTGTCGATAATATTGGCATCGGCGCGTTTCTTGACCGCGATCGATATGACATCCACGCCGTTGAAGCGCGCATAGCTGGTCCTGTCCTTGAAAGTGCGACGGATGCTGGCCACGTCTTTGAGGGTGACGACCGCATCGCCGCTGACCTGGATGGGCAGGTCCATCACGTCCCGGGCATTCTCTACTACGGACGGTACCTTGACCGAGAAACGCCCGCTACCCGTGTCGATACTGCCGGCCGGAATCAGCCGATTGTTGCGTTGCAGAATATTGACCAGCGATTCACTGGAGATGCGATAGGCTTCCAGCGCCTGGGGGTCAATGATGACTTCCAGGACTTCCTCCCGGTGCCCCTGGAGATCCGCGCTGAGAACAGATGGGATAGTCTCGATTTCATCGCGCAGGCCCAGTGCGGCCAGGTACATCTGTCGCTCGCTGGCGCCGTTACTCATCAGATTAATCTGGATCATCGCAAAATCATCGACACCCAGTTCCTTCACCAGGGGCTCTTCGGCGGTACTGGGTATTTCCGATTTACCGCGGTTCACGGCTTCACGGACGTCGCTCAGCGCGGCATCAAGATCCTGGCTGGGGTCAAATTCAACGAATAGTGTGGCGTAGCCTTCCGAGGCCTGGGAGGCGATCTCCTTGATCCCCTCGATCTTGCGCAGTTCGATTTCCATGGGCTGGATCAGGAGCCGCTCAGAATCTTCCGGGGAAATGCCCTCGTGCCCCAACCCTATGTAAAAATACGGCAATACGATATGGGGATCGTTGGCAATGGGTAGGATGGCCCGCGCGATCAATCCACAAAGTACGATAACGCCCAGCATGAGAAGCGTCGTGCGCGTGCGGCTGATAGCCGCGTCAATGAGGCCCATCATTGGCGGCTGGCCGTGCCCGCAAGCCCCGCCGCGTTCTGCGTCTCGACCAGCTGGCCCGCAGAAACGAATTCCTGACCCACAGTGATAAGCCGTACCACGCCCGGCAGGCCGGTGACCCACGCTCCCCCTGCAGCGTCCTCAACAATAGCGATCGGGTGGAATACCACTCGCTGATCATCGTCAACTGCCCGCAGGCCTATCACGCCGGCATCGTTCAGGGTGAAAAGCGACGGAGATACGCGATGTGCCAGCACCGTTTCTGCGACCACGCTGACCACAGTGGTCAGACCCGCCCGCAGGCGATAATCGGGATTGGGAACGGTAATCTCAACCGGATAGGTGCGTGTGCTCAGGTCCGACTCGCTACCCACAAAGGTGATCTTGCCCTCGAGGGCTTGGCCGCTGCTGGTGCGGGCGTTAACACTGCTCCCCACCACGATTACGCCGATGTCGCGTTCCGATACGCTGGCCGTGATAAGCAGCGGGTCTAGGTCGAGCAGCGTGGCGCATCCGGTGCCGAGCGCCGCGAGGTCGCCGATGTCCATAAGCAGTTCCTCAACGATACCGCCGAAGGGCGCTGTGATGCGGGCCCGGGCTAGACTCAGGCGCTCTCTCGCCAGACGCGCCCTGGCTGATTCCAGCTCCGCGGCAACCTGCGCTATACGGATCTCCGACAACAAATCCCGCTCTTTGAGCTCCTGGGCGCCGCGGAATTCGATTTCCGCCCGCTGTAGCTGCGCTTCGGCTTCCGCGACCAGGGCTGGCCTGTCGTCCAGTGCAAGCTCGCAAAGCAGGTCTCCGGTGGAGACCCGGTCGCCCCGGTGTACGGGCCTGCTGATAACACGACCGCCGATTTCCGCACTCACGCGGGCCCGATGTTTACTGGCGGTTCTGCCGCGCAGGATGCGCGTGAGGGTGCGCTGCTCGGCGTTCATCTGGGTGACCCGTACTCGGGTCAGTTCGCGCGCGCCGTCCCCCGCTGGCGGGGCCGTCGTGTCGGCCATATGCGGGCCTTCTTCGATAAACAGTCCTGACAGCAGCCACAGCAGCAAGGCGGCGCCGATCAGGGACGCGGTGATCAGATTTTTTTTCATGGAAGCTTTATAGTCTCGTGATGTCGTATTGTACCGGTCCCGGAAGCGGGACGTTGGCGATTGGTCGTTCTTCTAGCTCGCCGTATCGCAATAATACTACGCGGATGCACAGTATATAGACCAAAATTCTCCGCGCGATCGGAGCTCGGCATCTGCTTTTGGTGGTCGCGCTGGTCTGCGCGGACCCTCGACGCTGCTTTATCAAGGGGCGCCGTTGGCGGCGTGGTAAATGTTATCGGTAACCGAATTCCCACGACGCTGCCAGAGTACGCCAGCGGCGGTTTTGACGGTGTTATCGATCTTCAGGCAGCGCATCGGCGCTCGATTGGGTTGGGAGGCCGGGCCGTGGTCGCTCTGGGCCCGTGCGATGGATGCGGCCGCCCAGAACCAGCCCGGGCAGAACGAGGAGTCCGCGCCGGGGCAGGGTTTCGGGGGGCTGGGCATCAGATTTCAGTTCTGACGCCCTGGGGGATACGGTGTGGTGTTCTCTCCCGGCAAAAGCCAGTATGATCGCTGACTGCAACAAGCCTCTAATTAGGGAGAAGCGTAGTTATGGCACTGGTCGACTTCAACAAAGTTAAGCAACTTTTTGGCGATACGCCGGCAGCGGCTGATGCCGATCTGTTTCGCGAGCTTTTTGTGCTGGTGCTGGCGCGTGCGACTGATGCAGACGCTTATACGCACCCGGCAGAGATTGAATCCGTGCAGGCGGTGATTAAGGCGGAACTGGGTGAGGAACTCAGCGTTAGCGAGGTGCGCACGGCGGCACTATCAAAGATTTATGAGTCTGTGCCGTTGCAGAAGTGCCTCGCGGACGCAGCCCCGAAGCTCAGCATGGATCAGCGACGCACAATTTTGCGCGGGCTGGTCGCCGTTATGAAGGCTGACGATCGAGTTTCCTCTCGCGAGGCCGATTTCTTCAATATGGTTGTGCATGCGCTGCGGCTCTCCGCCGCGGACGCCGCTGGCTTGGTCGTAGAATAGTTCGTCTGGTATTTCGTTTTTTCAGGCAGGCCAGTCTCTGGCTGGCCTGAGGAAACTATGGAAGGGATGTGTTGCCACCCAGAACCTGCGCGAATACGTCACTGTCCACGCTGCCACCGCAGAGGATCACGGCCACGCATTTTCCGCGCTGCCGGTCGTTCTCCTGCATCAGGGCTGCCAATGCCGCAGCTCCCGCTCCTTCTGCAACATTGTGCGTCGTCGCTGGCGGCCAGGATACGGCTGGCCTCCTTTGCATAGATTTTGAGCGCCTCGGGCACTACCTGCCGCACGGCTATTCCATCGACGAAGGTGTGGGCGCTGGCCGTGGTTGCCCCGAGTGGCCGTGACAATGCCGCGACAATCCGGGTGCTCCCGCTGCAACCAGTTCATAAAGGTAATGCCGCCGCGGACCTTGAACGCACCGGTGGGCGTGTGGTTTTCATGCTTCACCCACAGGTCTACCTGCAGCGCACTCGCGCAGTGCGGGCCAGGTGTACTGCGCTCTGGGCGCCATCTGCCGATAGACGCTGGCAGCGGCCTGTTCAAAGTCCTCCAGGGCAAAGGGCAAGGTCGCGGGCGTCATCTGGCGGGCCTGTCGAGCCGCGCCGTGAGCGCCATGCCGACGATCATTGCGGCGAGAAAGATCAGCGTATCGCGCTCCCCATAGAGCAGCGCAGTTACCGCCGGTCCGGGGCAGTAACCATAGATACCCCAGCCAATGCCGAAAAGCGCGGCGCCGCCCACCAGTCGGATGTCGATCTGGCGCGTTTCGGGCAGATAAGCGAGCGCCCGGAGCTCAAGCCGATACCGCAGACCCCGTGACCACTGGTGCAACCGTTACCCAACTTTACGCCCATACCGACCAGCAGTCCTCCCAGCACAGCCATGAGTGGTGACAGCTGACTTGGCGAGGGCTCGGGCACCCCGAGCCAGTCGTGGGCAATAGCGCCCCCGGCGATCAGCCCGAGGAGAAACAGCCAGCGCCAGAGGTGCGTTATCTGAGCGGAGAGAGCACCCCAGAGAATACCGCTTATGCCGGCAACGCGACCCGCCAGCGACAGCAGGAGGATCGAGGCAAGGCCAATGAGTAAACCGCCTGTAACGGACGGCCAAAAGTCGGGGATAATCAATTTTTTGTCAGATCGCGCGGCTTTGCAGGGCCGCGATCTTGATCGGGCAGCGTTCCGATGACAAGCTGTCGCGTTGTTTCAGCCCATTCCCCGCCATCGACACCCGAGGTTTCACGGTCGTGAGTCACAGTGAGAACGCCGCTGAGCCAGCCTCCGGTATGCCGGTCAGGCTGCGTTTCATTCCTTTTAGACGCTCTGAGCTGCGGCGCCTTCTGCTGGCTGAGGATTTGCTCAGCCCCGTTGCCGGGGCGGCTTTTGAGGAGGGCTCACTGCGCGTGGATCGGGTTTTCGCCGACGAGTTTCACCGGCTGCGTCAGCGGCTAAAGGACTGCTACGCCGCGCACGACCCTGATGCCGATACGCGTTTCCCTATCGCGGAGACCCCGCAATCTGCGCAGGCAGGGCAGCAGGCCCTGGAGGAGCAACTGGCCGTGCTGCTCAATCGCGCGAATTATGAGCGTCTCACTGAGCAGGATCTCAAGCGCGCCTTCAGCAGCTCCTCGCTGTTTCAGATTCGGCTTCAGGTAGACCTCTCGGCCTTTGACGAGGTCCTGCTGTACTGCCGTGGCGCCAGCCAGCGCAGCGAAACGATTTCTTACTTCTTCGGCATGATCCGGCGCGAGATACACTTTACGAACTACGATCGGGTGGCTCTGTATTTGCGCTTCGCCGAGACCGCGACGGCGGTCGATCAGTTTCCCGGACGCACCATTATCAAGCTGTTCCAGAATGTACCCGACGCGGATCTGGAGATGCTGTTCCCGAATACGCGTGTGGCTATGCGCTGGGTGGATCGCCTGCTTATTGGTCTGCCGGCCGTGGCCAGCGGGGTGGTCGTGGTCAGCACCAAACTCGGCGCGCCACTGCTGCTGTTGGGGACGCTGATCGGTTACTGGCTGGGATTGAGCGATGACCCTGCGGAGTTGGACCGCGGCGCGCTGTTGGCTCTGGGCGCAGGATTCGCCGCGCTTGGCGCCTACATGTGGAAACAGTGGTCTACCTATCGCAACCGCAAGGCCAGATTCCGCCAGGCGCTGACTCGCGATCTGTACTTCAAGCTGTTGGACAACAATGCCGGTGTGCTGCTGCGGGTGCTCGACGATGCAGAGGACTCCGAGTGTAAGGAAAGCCTGACGGCCCTGTATTTTCTGCTGGCAACGCCGGAAGGCCTGAGTGCCGAAGCCCTGGACCAGATGATCGAGCATTGGTTCGAGGAGCGTTGGTCTGCGAGGCTCGATTTCGAGATCCATGACGCTCTGGAGAAGCTGCAGCAACTGGAACTGGCGCGCGAAGAGAATGGCCTGTGGCGGGCTGCGTTCCCGTCCTATGAGGAAGACAGCGTCCTTGCATCATCCTGAAAGCACTGACCAGAGCCAGCCCCTGCAAAAAGGACTGTTCACGGCGATATGGCATCGGCTGGCGCCGGTGCTGCGCAAAAACCGCGCGCGCGTCTTGCTTGCTTTGGCCTGCCTGTTGGCTGCGAAAACCGGACTGCTGCTGATTCCGTTTCTTCTCAAGGGGCTGGTGGATGGCCTCGATGCCGGGGGGGCCGTGACGCCCCTGCGGCTTATCCTGCTGTTGGTGCTGGCCTACGGCGCCGCGCGATTTGCCAACACACTGTTCGGCGAGCTGCGCGATACGCTCTTCGGCCGGGTCACGGAGAATGCTATGCGCAGCCTGGGTCTACAGGTTTTCCGTCATGTGCACAGCCTTGATCTCGATTTTCATCTGAATCGGCGCACCGGCGGACTGGCGCGGGATATCGAACGCGGCACCTCGGGAATCAGCTTCCTGCTGCGCTTTTTCATTTTTAATATCGCGCCGACCCTGTTCGAAATTCTTATGGTCGCCGGCATCCTGCTGTTCAGCTACGGCTGGCCCTACGCGGTGGTGGTGCTCCTGTCGGTGCTTGTTTACGCCATGTTTTCCTTTCGCGCCACGGCCTGGCGGACGCGTTTTGTACGCGAGGTCAATGCGGCGGACTCGAGCAGTAACACCCAGGCCGTGGACAGCCTGCTGAATTATGAGACGGTTAAATACTTCACCAATGAGGAGTTTGAAGCAGAGCGCTACGATACCTTGCTGGCTGATTGGGAAGGAGCCCGGCGCAGTAACCGCCTCTCGCTATTTGCCCTGAACAGCGGGCAGGCGCTGATTATTGCGCTGTCACAGACCGCCATGCTCGGTCTGGCCGCCTGGCAGGTGCACGCGGGCGATATGACCATTGGTGATTTTGTTCTGGTGAACCAGTTCATGCTGCAACTGTTCATGCCCCTGGGCTTTCTCGGCTTTGTTTACCGAGAGATCAAGAGTTCCCTAGCTAGCATCGAGCAGCTCTTTGCACTGCTGGACCTGCGCCCGGCAGTTGCCGATGCACCGGAGGCACCTGCTTTGGAGGTCTCTGAGGCCATGATCGAGTTCCGCAATGTCGAATTTGCCTACAGCGTGGAACGGGCCATCCTTAAAGGTGTAAGTTTCCAGATTCGCGGTGGCGAGAAGGTCGCCGTGGTTGGCGCAAGTGGCGCTGGTAAATCTACTCTGGTGAAGCTGCTGTTCCGCTTTTACGACCCCTCCAGTGGCGCCGTATTCATCGATGGCCAGGACATCCGCGACGTCACACAGCACTCCCTGCGCAGACAGATAGCCATCGTTCCCCAGGACTGCGTCCTGTTTAATACCAGCGTCCGCGAAAATCTCGCCTACGGAGACCCTACTGCCAGTGCGGAGAAGATCAGCGCTGCCGTGAGCGCAGCCCATCTCGACGCGTTTATCGAGCAACTGCCGGACGGCCTCGATACGGTAGTAGGAGAGCGCGGCCTGAAACTGTCAGGGGGCGAGAAGCAGCGCGTAGGTATTGCTCGTGCCATATTGAAGGGGGCGCCTATTCTGGTCTTTGACGAGGCGACATCCAGCTTGGACAGTCGTTCAGAGCGGGCCGTGCTGGATGCCTTCGCGGCCATGTCTCGTCAGCACACCACGCTGGTCATTGCCCATCGCCTCTCGACCATTGTCGATGCTGATCGCATCGTGGTATTGCATCAGGGTCGCGTGGTAGAGGAGGGGAAACACCATGACCTCCTTGTTGAGAACGGGTATTATTCGCAACTATGGATGGCGCAGCAGCGTCGCGATGCTCAGGAATAGTGTGACTGTATCTTTGTGGATGCTGGCTCGGGGTCAGCAGGGTGCGATCGATGGCTTCGATGGAGCCCTGCGTGAGGAGTATCGCATCCGTCTTATGGAGTTGGGTTTTCATCCGGGTGAGCAGGTGAGCTGCATACAGGCCCCGGGACTTGGAGCGCCGCACGTTTATCGGGTCGCCAATACGGTGTTTTCCCTCGACGACCAGGTAGCGCGTTACGTACGCGTAAGGCCCGGCTCGAATGACTAAGGTTCTGTTGATCGGAAGTCCGAATTGCGGCAAGACGCTGTTGTTCAATCGCCTGACCGGCTTACACCACCGTGTCGCCAACTTCTCCGGTGTGACCGTCGAAATCGCCAGCGGGCGTCTTTCAGGACACCAGAATGTTCAGCTCTATGACTATCCGGGTACCTATTCTTTGCAGGCCATCTCCGGTGAAGAGCAGGTCGCCGTAGAGCAGTTCAGGAAGGCTCTGACTGACCCGGAAATGGAGTTGGTATTGTGCGTGATCGACGTCACGCGCCTTGAGAAAAGCCTGTACTTCGCGTTGCAGGTTATTCGCGAATGCGGCCGCTCGAGGAAGCCGGTGCTGATACTGGCGAACCTGGTGGATGTGCTTGAGCATCACAAACTAACGATTGATCTGGAAGCGCTCGGGCGCGATATGGGAGCCACTGTACTGGGTATATCGGCCCGCAGTGGTCGCGGTCTGGATAAACTGGACAGCGCTATCGGCGAGCGTCTCGAGAATGACGCCGAACCCGCCCCGCGCCTTGAAGAGCCAGACATGCTACTGCGTGGCAACGCGCACCAACTGGCGCGGCGCTACGGTCCGCGCGGCGATGTACTCCTGCGTACGCAGAATCGGCTGGATTCCTTCTTCCTGCATACGGGATTTGGCGGGATCGCGTTTTTTGCCATTATGTATTTGCTCTTTCAGTCTATTTTCACCTGGGCTGCTCCGGCTATGGACGCCGTTGAGGGTGGGCTGGGCTGGCTATCCGATCTGGTGGTTCCCATGCTGGGGCCGCAGATGCTGCAGGACTTTGTCGCCGATGCCATGTTTTCTGGGATCGGTGCTTTTCTGGTTTTCGTGCCGCAGATTTTCGTGCTGACCTTCGTGATCGGACTGCTTGAAGACTCGGGCTATATGGCCAGGGCGGTGCTCATCTGCCACCGGCCCCTGCGCTTTTTTGGTCTTACGGGCAAGAGCTTCATTCCCATGTTGTCCGGCGTTGCCTGCGCTATTCCCGCTATTTACGCAGCGCGCTCCATCGATTCGCCGCGCAAGCGTTTTCTTACCTACATGGCGATTCCGTTGATGCCCTGCTCAGCGCGTCTGCCGGTGTACACGCTGCTGATTGCCGCGTTCATCCCAAACAGCACTGCCCTGGGCGGACTGATTGGGCTCCAGGGCCTCGCCATGTTCCTGAT
>JBLIIW010000147.1:0-9648 GCA_047635315.1 Halieaceae bacterium
GTGGTTGCGGCAGGTTCAGCGCAATCCCGCAGAGTTCCTCAGCACCAAATTCTACCTGCAACTGGAACGCCGCGAGGCGTCTGCGCCGTGAGCGCGGCGCACAGGGTCGCAATCGCTATTCTCTCTCTGCTGAGCAGTCTGGCGTGCGCGGCGCCGACACCGCAAAGTCTTATTAACGCGGGCGCACTGCGGGCTTCCTTACTCGTCGAGACACCTGCGCCGCACTACCAGCGCGCACCGCTGGTTCTCACGGTGGAAGTTGCCACCGCGCGCTGGTTCAGCCGCGGCACGCGCGTTCGAGACTTCCGCGTGGAAGGGGCGCTTGTTCGACCCGTGTCGAACTTTGCCGACAATCAAACGCGTCGGGAAGGCACTGCGAGTTGGAGCGTGCAGCGCTGGCGCTTTAGGCTCTACCCCCTGGAGACGGGGATTTTGGCGCTGCCAGCGGTGAAAGTCTTCGTGTCGGTGAACCACGATGAGGGCGAGATTGTGGAGGGCGAACTGATCCTGAACCGAGAACCGCTCAGTATTGCGATGGTACCCGGCACAGAGGATCTGGAGAACTGGATCGCCACGCCGCAGCTAGCAGTGGAAGAGCACTGGGAGGGACGCCGGGACAGCTACCGGCCCGGTGATGCCATCACCCGCTGGCGGGACTTCGAAATCAGCGATGCGCCGGGCATGATGCTCAGCGCTGCCCCCCTGCCGGATGTGGAAGGCCTGTCACTCTACGCGGCGCCCACGCAAGTCAGCGAGCGCAGCAACCGCGGCCAGCTCACAGGCATCCGCAAGGAGGAGTTGGTCGTTACCTTTGAGCAGGCCGGGGATTACCAACTGCCGGGAGCGACCTACCACTGGTTCAACACACAGAGCGGTCTGCTGGAAACCCTGTCGCTGCCCGACTACCACTTCAGCGTCACCGGCGCCGCGCCGGATCAACAGGCTATCCCCGGGCGCGATCCTGTGCTCCGGCAATGGGCTGCTGTTATCGGCTGGCTGATCACCGCGCTCGCACTGCTGATGGGCCTCTGGCGTCTACCACCCCTGAAGCGGCTGGCCCGCCTCGCCCGGGAACGCTGGCGGCGCGCGCGCCGGCAACGGGCGTACCGCGCGGCAATTGCCCGGGGCGATTCCCCGGCAGCCCTGCGGCTGTTGCATCAGGGTCTGGTAACAGCGGGTTCAGCGAACAGTCTTCGCCAGGCCAGTGCAGACGATGCCATCGCCAGCAAGGCCCTGCGCCAGTTGCTGGCTCACGCCTACGGCTCTGCCCAGACGCTCCCGGAAAGTGAGTCCGGATTGCGCCTGTGGCAGGCGGCCACGCGGACCAGAGGGAGCAAACGCGCAACGCTGTCGGCTCTGAGCCTTAATCCCCGAACAACGCCGCGCTGAGGTTTTGTCTATCTGGCCATCGCTGTACCGGCACCGATCGTTCGATGGCATACTCTTTGCCAGCACTAATACACGCACCCCCGCGAGCAGCCACAGGACGACTCACAGGATAAGCTGTGAATCCGCTACAGGAGTTTCAATGCGCGACTTCATTCAGCGGCTACCGAAAGCGGAGCTGCATGTCCATCTGGAAGGCACCCTTGAAGCAGAGCATATTTTTGCACTGGCGACACGTAACGGCGTCGAACTGGAGTACAAAACCCCCGATGAGGTGCTAGCCGCCTACGACTTCCACGACCTGCCCTCTTTTCTGGCGATCTACTACGCCGCCATGAACGTGCTGCGCACGGAAGAGGATTTCTATGAGCTGGCCCTGCACTATTTCCGCCGTGCAGCAGCGCAGAACGTGGTTTATGTGGAACCCTTTTTCGATCCCCAGGCCCACACCAGCCGCGGCGTAGACTTCGCTACGGTGATCAATGGCATACACCGCGCGCAACGGGAGGCAGCGACCAGCCTCGGCGTCGAAAGCAACCTGATCATGTGTTTCCTCCGGGATATGAGCGCCGAATCGGCGGCAGAGCACCTGCAAATGGCGCGGCCGCATCTTCATAAAATCGTCGGCGTTGGTCTCGATTCTGACGAGAGGGACAACCCGCCGGCAAAGTTTTCCGAGGTCTTTGCCCGGGCTCGCGCTCTGGGCCTGAAGCTGACCATGCACTGCGACCTAAACCAGAAAGATATCCTCGAGCACATCGGCGAATGCTTGCATCTCATCAAGGTCGACCGAATTGATCACGGTATTAACGCGCTTGAAGATGACGCACTGTGCACCGAAATAGCACAGCGCGGGCTCGGATTGACCGTCTGCCCGATTTCCAATCGCTTTGTCGTGCAATCCCTGACCGGCGCGGAAATACGCGAGATGCTCACCAGGGGCATGAAGGTGACCATCAACTCCGACGACCCGGCCTACTTCCGCGCGTATATGAACGAGAACCTCCTGGCGCTTGCGGAGGACGCCGATTTCAGCGCAGAGGAATTACTTGTGCTCACGCGCAACGCCTTCGAGGTGAGCTGGATGAAAGAAGAACGCAAACGCTACTATCTACAACAACTGGACCGGGTGAACTGATCGTATGCTTGAAGCCATAGACCGTTTTTTCGGTATCAGCGAAAGTAACAGCAGTATTCGCCAGGAAGTATTGGCCGGGGTTACGACCTTCCTTGCCATGGCGTATATCACCGTCGTCAACCCGGGCATCCTGTCCGAGGCGGGCATGGATTTCGGTGCAGTTTTCGTCGCCACCTGCCTCGCCGCAGCGCTGGGCACGGCGGTGATGGGCCTGTATGCCAACTACCCCGTGGCGCAGGCGCCGGGCATGGGACAGAACGCGTTCTTCACCTACGGTGTGGTCCTCGGTATGGGGCATAGCTGGCAGAGCGCCCTGGGCGCTGTGTTTATCTCGGGCCTTATTTTTATCGCCTTGTCCGTGCTCCCCGTACGCGAGTGGCTTATCAATGCGATTCCGCGCTCGCTCAAATTGGGTATCTCCGCGGGCATCGGCTTTTTCCTGGGAATTATCGCGCTCTCGGGTAGCGGAATTATCGTCAGTAACGAAGCCACCATCGTGGGCCTTGGGGATCTGACAGCGGCGCCAGCGGTTTTCATGTTGCTGGGTTTTGTACTCATCGCCGCGCTGTCCGCGCGCCGCGCCGTGGGTGCAGTTGTTATAGGCATGCTCGCGGTCACGATCCTTGGCTGGCTGACCGGCGCGGCGCAGTTCAAGGGTGTTGTGTCCTTACCACCGCCCATGACCACGCTGCTTGAACTGGACATTGCCGGGGCCTTTGACCTGTCCATGGTCACGGTGATACTGACGCTGCTGCTGGTCGACGTCTTTGACACCGCCGGCACCCTGGTAGGCGTCGCCAACCGCGCCGGCATGCTCGATGAGAACGGACACCTGCCACGACTGCGCCGCGCACTACTCTCGGATTCCAGCGCCACGGCCGTAGGCGCCGTGCTAGGCACCTCCTCAACCACCAGCTTTATCGAGAGCGCCGCCGGCGTCGAGGCCGGCGGGCGCACCGGTCTCACCGCGGTGACCACTGCAGCTCTATTCCTACTCTGTTTATTCATCGCACCACTGGCCCAGAGTATCCCCTCCTTTGCCACCGGCGCGGCGCTACTATTCGTGGCGACCATCATGGCGCGGGCCCTTGAGGACCTCGAATGGAACGATGTCAGTGAGAGTGCACCGGCCGTAGTCACGGCCATCGCGGTGCCACTCAGCTACTCCATTGCCGATGGTATTGGCCTAGGTTTTATCAGCTACGCGCTCATCAAAATTGCCTCCGGAAACGCCGCCCGTTGCCCCGTCGCGGTGTACGTAG
The DNA here is from genome assembly GCA_047635315.1 of Halieaceae bacterium. Classification (GTDB taxonomy): domain Bacteria; phylum Pseudomonadota; class Gammaproteobacteria; order Pseudomonadales; family Halieaceae; genus Congregibacter. The sequence goes on from JBLIIW010000147.1 coordinate 3,787, forward strand.
TCGCGCTTATCTTTATGTTAAAGTTCGCGTTCCTCTCCTGATGAAAAAAGCCGAATGGAAAAAGTCTATATCTCCGCTAACGATCTGCTGCGGGACTCGTTCCTCCTCGCTGAGCAAATCCATGCCAGCGGATTTCGACCGGACTTTATTATTGGTGTGTGGCGCGGAGGGGCTCCGGTAGGCATCGCCATTCAGGAATACCTTGAGTACGTGGGGGTAACGACTGACCACATTGCCATACGCACCTCCTCCTACACAGGAATCGACGAGCAAGACAAAACTGTGCGCGTTCACGGCCTCGACTACATCATCGACAATATCAACGCCGAAGATGACGTACTGCTGGTTGACGACGTATTCGACTCAGGCCGAAGCGTTCGGGCCATATTTGAAAAACTCAAAGACAAGACGCGCCGCAACATGCCGCAGAACATGAAAGTTGCCACGCCCTGGTACAAACCAAGCAAGAATGTCACGGCGATCACGCCGGATTATTACATCCACGAGACGGACGCCTGGCTGGTTTTTCCACACGAAATTTGCGGTTTAACGCAACAGGAAATCCGTGACAATAAAAGCGGGCTTGCGGAGACTCTGGGCGCACGATTGCACAACGCGAGCTGAGCGGAAAGAGACGGTGACCTACCGTCGGTATTGCGCAGGCCACCTTTAGAACTAACGCGGCTGCATGCGGATCGCCGCATCCATACGAATCACTTCGCCATTGGTGTAATCGTTTTCCACTAGATACTGGGCCAGGTGAGCTATTTCATCTGCCTCGCCAAGCCGCTTGGGGAAAACTGGCTGCGCGGCCAAGCTGTCGTAAGCCTCTTTGGGCAAAGACTCAAGAAGCGGCGTATGGATCAGTCCTGGCGCAATGGTGTTCACGCGAATACCCAGGGAGGCCAGATCGCGGGCGATTGGCAATGTCATACTCACGATGCCGCCTTTGGACGCGCTGTAAGCGGCCTGTCCAACCTGCCCTTCGAAGGCCGCCACTGATGCGGTATTGGTAATCACACCGCGACCCCCGTCTGCCGTTACCGGGTCCTGCTTTGCCATCTGCGCTGCCGCGAGGCGCAGCACGTTGAAAGTGCCGATGAGATTGACATCAATCACCCGCTTGAAACGGGCCAGTGCCAGCTGTTCTCAAGTACAGCCATGCGCCGCAAAAACACCTTGAGCGCAAAACCCTCAGGCGGCCTGCTGCTGTGAGTCTCGGGCACGGTCGAGTGCAATCTGTGGGGGACTAAAGCGCTCACCATAAGCGGCGGCGAGTTCCTCACAGCGCGCCACAAAGCGCGCGTAGCCGTAGGTCTGGACAAACTGCAGCAGCCCACCCGTCCACACGGGCGCACCAATACCCATAATCGACCCGATATTGCCGTCTTCTTCCGAGCGCAGAACACCGCTCTCCAGGCACTTCAGTGCCTCGATGACCTGACGAAACAACAGTCGGTCCTGAATGTCCTGCTGGGAAATACTGGTATCTGGCTTGTAGTAAAGATCGAGCAGCCCACCCCAGATAGCCTTGCTACCATCGGCTGCATACTCGTAGAAACCCCCACCATGGTGGCGGCCACCACGCCCGTGCTCCTCGATCATGGTCGCGATCACTTTGCGCAGTACGCTGCTGTCGCTCCACTGGTCCAGAACACCCATTTCACGCCAGGTTTCCTGAGCCTTGCGGGACAGCTCAAGGCTGACCTCGTCGTAAACGGCCAGTGGCCCCACCGGCATACCGATACCTTTGCCCATGTTATCAATGAGTACCGGGTGCAGTCCTTCGCTCAACAGTTGCACTCCCTCATCGAGGTAAGTACCAAAGGTTCGCGAGGTAAAGAAGCCGAGCGAGTCGTTGACCACAATCGGTGTCTTTCTGATCTGCTGCGTGTAATCGAAGGCTTTCGCGAGTGCCAGGTCAGAGGTTTGCTCACCGGCAATAATCTCTACCAGCGGCATCTTGTCGACCGGCGAGAAAAAGTGAATACCGACGAAATTACCCGGGTTGCTGCTCGCCTCGGCAAGTTGCGTGATCGGCAGCGTCGAAGTGTTGGAACCCCAAACACCCCCGTCAGCAAGCTGTCCTTCGAGTCCCTTGGTGATCTGCTGCTTGAGAGCCATGTTTTCAAATACCGCTTCAATAATCAGGTCGCAGCCCGCAAGGTCCGCATCCGTCGCCGTAGGCCTGATGCGCGCAAGCACTTCCTCGCGCTTCTCGGGCGTCATGCGTCCGCGCGCCACACGCTTGTCGAGCAGCTGCGCGGAATAAGCCTTGCCCTTGTCTGCCGCCTCAAGGGTCATGTCCTTGAGTACCACTTCAATGCCGACCATGGCAGACACATAAGCGATGCCCTGCCCCATCATTCCGGCCCCCAGAACGCCGAGCTTCTCGGTCTTCTGTGGCGGCACGCCCGCCGGACGGCTCGCACCGGCATTAACCTTGTTGAGACCGAAAAAGAATGTGCTGATCATGTTCTTCGCTTGCGGCGTCAGCGTGAGCGCCGCCAGACCGCGGGACTCAACCACCAGCGCCGTTTCCAGATCAAGTTTCAGGGACTGCACGGCGATATCGAGAATTTTCTCCGGAGCCGGCAACAGGCCGCGGGTTTTCTGCATCAACATGGCCGTCCCGCCGGCAATCGCCTGTTGAATCTTTGGCGAGCTAATGTCGCCCCCGGGGATACGATAGCCTTTGCGATCCCAGGGTTGCACCGCCGCATCCGGATTGTCGCGGTTGGCGAGAATCCATTCCTTCGCCCGGGGGACCAGATTCGCCGCGTCGGTCACCAGATCATGAATCATGCCCGCATCCAGCGCCTTGACCGGATCGATCCGCTTGCCCTCCAGCAGGAAGGGCAGTGCGGCTTCGAGACCGAGCAACTTGGTCATGCGCACCACGCCGCCGCCGCCGGGAAGTAATCCCAGAGTGACCTCCGGGAGACCCAACTGCACCGATCGATGGTTAAACGCGATACGATAATTACAGGCCAAACAGATCTCAAAACCGCCGCCCAGAGCCGCGCCGTTAATGGCGGCTACAACGGGTACCGGTATCTTTTCCAGTCGGCGCAGATAGTCCTTGATAACACCGATGCCCTGCATGAACTCTCCCACACGATCGGGCGTAATCGCCACCAGGTCATTGAGATCTCCACCCGCAAAAAACACCTTCTTTGCGGAAGCGATCACCACTCCGGCAAGCCCGTCCTCAGCGTCGAGTTTTACCATGAGCTGCCCGAAGTCCTGGCGGAACTCATCGTTCATGGCGTTAACCGGACCACTCATGTCCATGGTGATTGTTACGATGCCGTCGGCATCTCTGTCGTAGTGCATTGTCATAACTGAAGTCCCCTGCCGCTACCGGCTCATACCCGCTCGATGATCGTAGAGATACCCATGCCGCCCCCGACACAGAGACTGAGCATGCCGCGCCTCAGATCCCGGCGTTCCAGCTCATCCAGCATGATACTGACCAACATGGCGCCGGTGGCACCCAGCGGGTGTCCCATAGCAATAGCACCGCCATTAACGTTGGTTACCTCGTGGTCTATATCCAGATCCCGCATATAACGCAGCGCCACGGAGGCAAAAGCTTCGTTGATTTCCCACAGGTCGATATCTTCCTTGCGCAAGCCGGCTTTGTGCAGGCATTTCTTGGCCGCCGGGCCGGGGCCCGTCAGCATGATGATCGGATCCGTCGCGAGCACGGCGGTGGCAAGAATGCGTGCCCGGGGTGTCAGCCCAAGGTCCTTGCCGGCCTTCTCGCTACCTATCAGTACGGCGCTGGAGCCGTCCACGATCCCGGAAGAGTTGCCCGGCGTGTGTACGTGATTGATTTTCTCGAGCATCGGATATTTGCGCAGGATGACATCGTCAAAGCCGAACTGACCCAGCATCTCAAAGGAGGCGTTCAACCCACCCAGCGTCTCAACGGTGGTTCCGGGCTTGATAAAGTCGTCCCGCACCAGAATATTCAGGCCGCTTTCGTCGCGCACGGGAACCACGGACTTGTCAAAATAGCCGCTGTCGCGGGCGTGGGCCGCGCGGCGCTGCGACTCCACCGCAAAGGTGTCAACGTCTTCGCGACTCCAGCCCTCAAGCGTAGCGATGGTGTCGGCACCAATACCCTGCGGCACGAAACCGGTTTTGGCTGCAAAGGCCGGATCGGAGCTCATGGGGCCGCCGTTGGATCCCATGGGAACCCGCGACATGGACTCAATGCCCCCTGCGACCACCAGGTCTTCCCAGCCCGAAGCGACTTTCTGGGCGGCAATGTTCACCGCCTCAAGCCCAGAGGCGCAGAACCGGTCCAGCTGAACACCGGCGACCGATTCGTGCCAATCCGCGTTCTGCACAATCATTTTTGTTACATCCGAGCCCTGCTCGCCGATCGGTGTCACACAGCCCATGACCACGTCGTCAACATAGGAGGTATCCAGATCGTGGCGCTGCTGCAGGGCGCGCAGGAGTCCGGCGCCGAGATCAATCGGCTTGACCTCATGCAGTGAGCCGCCGGGCTTACCCTTGCTGCGGGGCGTGCGGATGGCGTCGTAGATATAGGCGGTATTGCTCATGAGGAACCTCCTCGATGGTGAGTCTGGGGGCACGGATACTGAATGGCGGCTGCCGGTCGCTCAATGACCCGGGGACTTAGCAAAATAGACCGTAGGTGACAACGATCAACGCTTAACTCTAGTCACTCTCAGGTGAGCCGGAGCGGGACGCCGTCAGCCCATCAACTTCCCGCGCCAGCGCGGGCCAGCGTTCTCGCGCCTGTTGGTAGCCGCTGTAACGAGGATTATCAATGGCCAGCGCCAAGAGGCTGCGCAGCCGTAGATAGTCCCTCAGTTTCCGATTCGCGATAATGGTTTTTCCCCGAAGGGCCCGCGCCAAAGCGGCGGGGGTGGCGTCGCCATCCAGACCCAGTTCTTCGCCCATACGCGCATCCAGCTGTCGCAGCTGAGCGCCGAACTGCTCCTCGCGCTCCAGCAGGCGCAGCAAGTTGGTCGCCACGCGATTCTGGTAGCCGAGATAACCGGATAGCTGTGGCTGCAGATCATTGCGCAGGAAGTCCGCCAGAGCCTCAAGGAGAACGCTGCGGGGCGTCATGCGCCGAGGTCCTCAAGGAGGAGCAGCGTATCCACCTCCGATTCGGAGAAGCGCCGGGCCACCGCAGCCCGCTCCAGGCCGGTGTCCTCACCACTGCGATGTAATTCCTGCATGATTAGGCAGACCAAACCCCAGCCGAGGGCCGCGTAAAGCTCCCAGAGACGCAGCTCTTCAAGTTCCGGCGCCCAAGCGCAGACACTGCGATATCCGTCCAGCAGCTGCCGGTAGTCGCCAAACCCACCGACCGGCGCCGCGCTCCCGAAGCGCCATACGTTGGCGCATAGATAGCCCAGGTCCTCCCCCGCATGACCAATGTGAGCAAGTTCCCAGTCGAGCACCGCCGTCAGCCCCGTCTCGTTGACCAACAGATTGCCCAGGCGAAAATCACCGTGGCAGAGCACCCGACGACTCGGGGGCGGGGCCTGTTCCTGAAGCCAGCTTATAGCCAGCTGATGCGCCGGCGAAGGATTGCCAAAGCGGTCACACAGCGCCTGCAGTCGCTGCAGGTCCGCCATCCAGTGCAGATCGCGAAGTCCTGCCGGGCATTCATCCAGGGCAATACCGTGGATGCGCCCGAGGGCTTCGCCGCACTGGAAGGCCAGCTTCTGGCGCGCCGGTCCGTAGCGCTCCTCACGCAGCAAGCGCTGCGGCAGGGCTTGGCCGTGCAGGCGGGTCATGATGATACCCTCCCCCAGCTCGTCCTCCCGGGAGAGTCGCGCACATACGGTGGGCACAGATACCTGCGCGCGG
>JBLIIW010000148.1:0-9608 GCA_047635315.1 Halieaceae bacterium
CGGACACTATCGTCCGCGCCTCGAACCCGATCCTGAGCCGAGACAAGCGCCAGTCGATATGCGCCCCTGGCGTTTCGCCGTACCCTGCGCATTTACACTAGCTTCCTGCGTTGTGGCGCTATATCTGTTGTTTTCGCCGCTTGGACTGGTCGGCGGCCCGGGTACTGTATTCAAGGCGGCCATTGCGGCGCTAGTGCTTCTAAACGCCGGCGTATGGCGCTGGTATCAAAGAAATAGCGGGGCCCAGGCGGTGACATGAGGCGGTTCTACGACGAATCCAGTGCATTGCGCAGTCAACGCGCGCGGGCTATCACGTCCCCCGGGGCGACGGCCGCGACACATCGCATTGCGGTGATTGGCACCGGTATGATGGGCCGCGAGCACATGCGCGTGGCTACGCTGCTCGGCAGAGCTCGCATCGCCGGCATCCTGGATCCTTCGGCGGCCAGCATGGATCTCGCAGAAGCGGCATTCAGGCATTACAGCGACCGCCCCCTGCATCGCTACGGTAGTATCCTGGAGCTGTGCGACGACCCCTCCCTCGATGCACTGATTATCAGCTCTCCCAACCACACGCACTGGCAGGTGGTGCAGGCTGTGCTGGGTAGCGGCAAGGCCCTGTTGGTGGAGAAGCCCATGGCCACAACACTGGATGACGCACTGTGCATGTGGCGAGCGCTGCGTGATGCGCCCAATATATTGCAGCTCGGCATGCAGTATCGATTCAAGGCCCAGTACGTGGACATTTTTCGCTCGGTCAAGAAGAACCAGGATTTGGGGCGCGTGCGGACCATCAGCATGTGCGAATATCGCCCACCCTTTCTGGACAAAGTTCAGCAGTGGAACAAGTTCAGCGTATTATCCGGTGGAACCTTGGTTGAGAAGTGCTGCCACTACTTTGATCTCATCAACCAGATGGCTGAAGCTCGCCCGCTAAGGGTCTATGCCAGTGGCGGTCGCGCCGTCAATTTCCTCGATTTTGAACAGGATGGCCAGCGCTCAGACATCGACGATCACGCCTTCGTCACCATCAGCTACGACAACGGCATCAGGGCCAGCTTCGCCCTGAACATGTTCTGCCAGGAGCTCTATGAAGAACTGATCATTGGCGGTGAGCGTGGCCGCGCCGTCGCCACCGAGAGAGCAAGCTTCAAGAGTGATGGGCCTTCGCGCAGTACGCTGCAGGTGGAAGTCGAAGGGCACCCACATTATCTGGAGCAGACGGTCGCCTACCCACGGATCGTCGAAGAGAGCGGCCACTACGGCGCCACCTTTTTCGCGCAGGAGGCATTTATGGACCGTCTCGAAGGACGTGCCGCGGACGGCGCCACGGTAACCGAGGGACTCTGGGCGATGATCGTAGCGACCGCGGCGCAGGAATCAATACGCACTGACTCGGTTATCGAAATAGCGGCTCTACTGCGCCGCCATGGCGCGAGCCCTGATGAGCTCGGAAATCTACCGGCATCCCGATAAGCTGCTGACCTGAACTGACCGCAGCACAACATTAGCACTGGAGATCAATCAGACATCATGAACCTGACAAGCGTCAACTCTCGGCCAATGCCCAGCATCGGTCTGGGACTGTGGAAGATCGATCCATCAGATACGGAAGCGGCGGTCGTCGAAGCCATTCGCAGCGGGTATAGACACCTGGACAGTGCGGCGGACTACGGCAATGAAAAAGCTACTGGCGCCGGCATTGCCGCAGCTATCGAAGCAGGTCTGTGCAAGCGTGAAGAGCTGTGGATAACCTCCAAGCTATGGAACACCTATCACGCGCCCGAGCATGTGCGAGCGGCGTGTCAGCGCTCCCTCGAGGACCTGGGAGTCGACACTCTGGATCTGTATCTCGTGCACTTCCCCATCGCGCAGCCATTTGTCGCATTCGAGAAGCGCTACCCGCCGGGGTGGATTTTTGACGAGCAGGCCCCAGACCCGCGCATGGAACTGGCCCCGGTACCGCTGAGCGATACCTGGGCCGCTATGGAGGACTTGCTAGACAGTGGTTTGGTTCACGCCATAGGGATATGTAACTACAACACGGGGCTTTTGCATGATCTTATGAGCTACGCACGGCATGCGCCGGCAATGCTGCAGGTCGAGATGCACCCTTACCTGCCACAGGAGGCGCTATTACGTACGGCGCACGACTACGGGATTCCCGTCACGGCGTTCTCTCCACTGGGCGCGCTCTCCTATGTCTCTCTGGATATGGCCAGCGGCAGTGAGTCGGTGTTAGAAGAAGCCATTGTGAAAAGCGCCGCCTCGCGACTGGGGCGAACGCCTGCGCAGATCGTACTGCGCTGGGGTATTCAGCGTAGCACCGCCATTATCCCCAAAACCACTCGCAGGGAACGCCTGCTGGAGAATCTGTCTCTTTTCGACTTTGAACTCAGTGACACAGAGATGGCCGCCATATCAGCCCTCAATCGCAATCGGCGCTTCAATGATCCGGGCGTGTTCTGCGAAGGGGCCTTTAACAGGTTTCATGCAATCTATGACTGACATTTTTTCCTGCGACGCGATCGCGAATACCCGGAACCCGGAACTGGCGATTGGGCTAACTACACCCATCGACAGCGGATTGACGCCTGCGCACATGCTCGCCGCCTTGCGCGAGCACAAAGCGCCGCTCCTCGAGCGTATGCGGACGCATGGAGCGCTCCTCTTCAGAGGCTTCCCCATAGCAACCGACATGGACTTTCATAAGGTCATCGAGGCCTTTGAGCTTCCGAACTTCCGCTATCTGGATTCGCTGTCGAACGCAGTTCGAAGAACCCGAAGCGATCGCGTGTTTACGGCCAACGAGGCGCCAGCATCCGTAGAGATATTTCTCCATCACGAGATGGCACAGACACCTGTCTACCCGCGTTTCCTGCTCTTCTTCTGCGAGAAGGCGCCAACCCGGGGTGGTGCCACACCGCTCTGTCGCTCGGACCATCTGCTGTCGGCGATGAGCAGGGAGCTGCCAGACTTCGTGAGAAAATGCGCACAGGAAGGTATCCGCTATACCAGCGTAATGCCCGCCGCTGCGGACGCCAGTTCCGGGCAGGGACGAGGCTGGATCGGCACGCTCGGGACTGAAGATACGAAGGAGGCGGAAAAAAAATTGGACGGTTTGGGCTACCGCTGGAACTGGCTGGAGAATGGGGATCTGCGGGTAAGCACCCCCGCCCTACCTGCAATTCGTCGTACAGAAGACGGCACCCGCGTGTTCTTCAATCAACTGATCGCGGCCTTCAAGGGCTGGAACGACAGCCGTAACGAGGGAGGAAAATCCGTGTGTTTCGGCTCTGGAGAGTCACTTGAGCCCAGCGATCTGGCCCGCACCAGTGCACTCGCTGACGCCCTCACCCAGGACCTTGAATGGCGCAGGGGAGACGTTGTTATTGTCGATAACTTCCTGATGATGCATGGAAGACGACCCTTTGAAGGCTCGCGCTCGATCCTCGCATCACTCATTGCTAAGCACCAGGTCGACCCGTCCATCCACACTGGAATTCTCTAGAACAGGCGTACATAATGTTCATCGCTTACCGGGTTGCCGGGATGAGGTGTTGCGGCCCAATGCTCATCAGCTCTAGCTTCAGCGCATTGATCTTCAAGAACGGAATTTCAGGATGCTTTTTCCTGCAGATTTTCAAGAACTCATCGGACAGGTCTGAACCTGTAACCGTATAACTAATCTTCAAATATTCGATATTCAAACCCGCACCAGAGCCCAGCTCAAGCAAGGTAGACTTCGCCTGTAGATGCGTGCTCAATGCCTGATAGATATCAGCGGCATCCAACCTGGCAGCTCAGAAAATCCTACTTGAAATTACCCCACACAGATCGCTTTTCGAATGTCGAGACATACAAGCTCTCAACTTTGTCCCTGGCCCATTGCGTCTTACGCAGAAACTTCAGAGATGACTTGATAGATGGGTCAGTCTTAAAGCAATTGACGTCAATTCTCTGTGCCAGCCCATCCCAGCCGTAATGATCGACCAACTTGGTTAAAGCCATCTCGATCGTAACACCATGCAATGGATTCTTCGGTTGCTCTTTACTCATACGATCATCAAACCATCACTCTTCGCAGAACCCGCCCACTGCCCAGACAAAGCAGCAGGCGCATAATCATCCCGCTCAAGCGCATCGTTGCGATTAAAAACCTCCAGCACAGACTCTTCTTTGCACATTAAAATACCGGTGACGGTTCCATCCGGGACGAAAAACTCTTTAACTGCTTGAAGGCCGAAGATGCGTTTATAGCAACTGGCAAGCTGGCTGTTTTTCCGATGGGGAAAGTAATAAAGCACGGCTCGAGATTAACCTCATCGAAACAGCTTTGAGGTTGAGCCTGAATATCGGTCCTGATGAGAGCGAAGCAGACACAAGGAATGTCCAACAACGCATAACGCCCAAAGCAGCGGACGGCAGAGCCGCTCGCTGCTTTGTTTGTTATTTGTTCCAGCTTAAACCGGAACCACTTTATTTGCACATGGACCTTTTTGACCTTGGCCAACTTCGAACTCAACAGCCTGGCCGTCATTCAATGTTGCAAATCCGCCCCCGGCTTGAATCTCAGAGTGATGAACAAACAAGTCTTTACCGCCGTCTTCTGGAGTAATAAACCCGAAACCTTTATCTGGGTTGAACCACTTAACTGTACCTTTGCTCATGTTGCTTTCCCTGTTGTTACGGTGAAGTTCTACAGATATCCCAACCCCAATCCACCAGTTAGAAGTCGAGATAATTTCATTCTACCACTAGACCTTGCTGTCAATAGCAGGATCCGCGACTTCAGCTAACGGGGATGGAACCTCTTCAGCTGCCGTGACTTGATCACCTTCAGCTAATGGGGCTGGAACCTCGCCAGCACTTTGAGCTTTCTTACTTAATCGCTTTTCTTCCTTTTTCTTCTTTTTTGCAAGTTCTTTCTTCCTCTTTTCGAACGAGTAATTAGGTTTTGCCATTACAACTCTCTTGCGTAAGTTTGGATGCAAATGATACGCGCATTGGCACTATAGCGCCGCGCTCTTTGAGGACATCGCTTATGGACAGGGGCGCCGCATTGCAATCCCAAGTTGATCACCTAAGTCATGACTCCCGGGCGATGTGCATTCTTGTCCGCGCCACTTCCGTTATGCATGAAGCTCGATCCCCTATCTTAGAACCCTCTCTGTTACGGTAGCTTGCAAGACTCAGCCGCCAATTTAGCATAAATCACTCTTGCTTTTTACCAAGCAGTACCGCGGCGGAGCCGCGAGCCCATGCGCGGGCCCCGCAGCAGCCGCATACTTTGCTGGGCACAAGGCCGTGGACTGCCCTCTGGCGCCTTGATAATGGTCCGGCAAAGCGCTTGCCGGAGACGCCAAATATCGCGCTTACATCATATAAATCAGTAGGTTGCGAACCCTCCCTGCTATCAAGGCAGCTTCGCACAACCGACTGATAGTTTGTCCTATAATATAGAGCCGCTCAGCTCAGACAAGCCGTTGCCACGCCTCGATCGACATATCAGTACCCATACGGGCTCTCCCCGCAAAGACGTTCGACTGCTGCTGGCACAGGCTCGAGTCACCGTGGATGGCGTTGTGGCCCGCGATATTTCCCAGGTAATTGGCAGATTCAGTCAGGTGTGCCTCGACGGCACGCCGACCCAGGCCCGTACGCCCCGCTACCTGATGCTCAATAAGCCCGAGGGCGTGGTGTCGGCCACCCGGGACCAGCGTCACCGCACGGTAATCGATTTACTCGATCGGCCCTGGAAGGAGCAGCTACACATCGCAGGGCGCCTGGACTTCAATTCCACAGGCCTAGTTCTGCTAAGCAACGATGGACAGTGGTCACGGCGTCTCTCGCTCCCCGAAAACCGGCTTATCAAGCGCTATCTCGTGAGCACCGAGCAAGCCATTACCCAGGACCACGTAGCGGCCTTTCAGCGGGGAATGCGTTTCGAGTACGAAGGCATTACGACGCGCCCGGTAGAGCTGACAATCCTGAGCGAGCGCGTCGCCGAGCTCGCTTTGTTCGAAGGACGTTACCACCAGATCAAACGGATGTTTGGGCGCTTTGGAAACAAGGTACTCAGCATCCATCGCTTTGCGGTGGGTGATTATGAACTGGGTGATCTGCGCTCGGGCGCATACAGAGATATCGCACCGGGCTGAATGCAAGCCCTTTTGTCAGCCCCCACATACCGTATGATGAAAGTCTTCATCAACAGCTAAAGCACGCGTATGTATTACGGCGAGAGACTCAATAGCATCAGCCATCTGGTGGGCGCCGCGCTGGCCCTGATGGGCCTGGGGGCTTTGCTCACAGTTTCCATACAGACCAGAGACCCATGGATCATCAGCAGCTTCGCTATCTTCGGCTTTACCCTGGTACTGCTATACACCATGTCAACTCTCTATCACAGCTTTCACCTTCCAGCGCTCAAACGACGCTTCAAATTATTTGATCACGTCGCGATCTACCTGCTGATCGCTGGCACCTACACACCCTTCACGTTGGTCAGCCTGAGATCTGACGGTGGTTGGTACATTCTGACGGTCGTGTGGGGTCTGGCAATAGGGGGGATTCTCAGTGAGATATTCCTCTCGGGGCGGGCTGTAAAAGTCGGTCAGATCATTATCTACCTGGGCATGGGATGGGCCTGCGCATACGATCTGGAGGGCCTTCGATCAGCACTTTCGCAAACGGGTTTTCAATGCTTAACCGTCGGTGGGCTAGCCTATACCGGCGGCGTCATATTTTATGTATTGGACAAGATGGGGCGGCTCACGCATGCACACGGTATCTGGCATATATTCGTGTTACTCGGTAGCGTATTGCACTTCAGCGCAGTCATCGGCTTCGTCCGGTAGTTTGTACCTGGCACCACCCGGGTCCGGGCCCAGTAATCCAGCCAGCTCCGGGTCACTCCAGAGGCTTTAGCGCATCGCGCAGACGTTTTGCCAGCGCCTTGGGGCTGACTTTGCCTAAAGAAACGGATTCGCATTCTTGAAAACTACAGAACTGCCCCAGAGCACCGACCAATGCAGCAATGACAGCATCTTGATCAAAACTATGCTTTTCAAAATACAGCGACTTGATCTCCAAATGACTGATCTTTCGATGGACCTTGCAATCTATCCGCCCAATAAACGCGTCGCGGTAGAGTAGCGGTAAGCAAAAGTAGCCATATTGACGCTTCGTCGCGGGAACATAACACTCTAGCCGATAGTCGTATTGAAACAACGCTTCGAGTCGTTCGCGCTGGATAACAGCGTTATCGAAGGGCGAAAGAATCAGCATGCGGTTGTTCAAGCGAGGGAGCGGGCGTTCAAGTGCACCCGCATTCATTATAAATACCTCGCCACTGCTAAGCTGCACTTGCTCTAAAGTGCGCTGCGCCAACCTTTCGCTTACCAGGTTCTTTAGGGCTAAGCGCAAACCCGTATTTCTGCGCTGATAGGTCAACCCTTTAAGTGAAGCAAGCCCGTGGCAACGTAACTGTTGATCCAACATGTGCGTCGCAAGCTCTGCAATGCTCGGCACTTGTGAATCTACAGTCGATGGCAGAACCCGCTCAGTCAGATCATAGGTTTTCTGGAACCCTTCGCGGTCGCGTACCATCAGATCGCCTTCCATATATAGCTGTTCGAGCGCTTTTTTGGCGGGTTTCCAGTCCCACCACTCGGCACGCCTTGGAGCATCCGTTTCTATATCCCGGGATCGTAATGGGCCCTCTGAACGTATGCGCACCAACAGCTCCCCCATAAGCTTCGTATCACGAACTCTATGCCAGTGGGTTTGGCCACTTTTTATGGCGTGCTTGTACGGCAAGGAGAAGCGATAATCGTCGATGGGTAGAAACGCTGCCGCGTGCGCCCAATACTCGAAAATCTCCCGATCGCGCAGCATTTCATTGGTCATGGCTGGCTTGAACCCGGGCACTCTGGAGTGAAGAACATGATGGTGCGCCCGTTCCACTACCGATATGGTATCGATCTGCACGTAGCCGAGGTGCTCAATCGCTTTACGCGCCCCTGCCAGGCCACGCCCATAGGGCTGAGCCTGTAGTAAACCTTGTGCAGCGAGGGCAATACGGCGTAGACGCGCCAGATCTTGCGGACGCGTGAGCTCATTGATTCTCATGATTTCCTATGGCTTCGCATCAGCGGCCCGGCCCTGTCGCCTCTGGCTGCACGCAATCAGCTTGCACATCGCCCCGGGATAAGCACAACCCCATCAAAGTATGCCCTCGTAGGGATGACGGACAACATATGCGTAGATGATCGGAATGAATTCGGAGAATTTTGAGCGGCCCGGAGCCCGGGACAGCGAGAGTGTCATGGGATACTGAAACGTTGCGGCTGTGCGCGTCTCGTTAGGCCAATAATACCACTCCCCGTCGCGATACAATTCGGGGAAACGAGTTTCCAGCGCTTCGATTTCCGGATACATTTTGTGCATGCGACAGTAGTCTTTGAAAAACTTGTCTACAACGAGCGCGTCTTCCACAGCTGCTAAGTCATTCAGGTAACGCTTGCCGATTCCAGATAACAGCAAGATAACAGCAAAGACAATCCATAGATTTGAGCTCACGGCGCTACCCCCGTGACCTCCATCAGCACTCCAATTGCCTTGCGGCCCCGATTACTCATTGATGGATAATACCTGTAGATTGCCTGATAGGGGAAAGACGGATTTAGGCCTGATTGCCCCCCCGCCCGCCACGTTGGTCAGGAGACAGGCGGGCCTGCGAGGAAATAGTGATGGGGGTAACTGAAGCCGCCGAATGGGCCTCCGTTATTCCCCCGGCAATCGCCATCGGTCTTGCGCTGTGGCTGCGCGCGGTTGTTCCTGCAATCTTCTTCGGCGTCTGGGCGGGGAGGGTCATCGAGTATGGCTACGGTCCCGCAGACATCTTCCAGGCGCTGCTGGATACCTTTCAGGTGCATATCCTTAAGGTCATGATTGATCGGGGCCACGTTGCGGTGCTTTTGTTCACGGGGATGATCGGCGGCATGGTCGGGATCATCTCCAGTCATGGCGGCATGCACGGTGTTGTTAATATAGTGATGCGCTGGGCAAACACTGTGCGTCGCAGCCAGCTGTTCGTCTGGTTTCTGGGCCTGTGTATCTTCTTTGATGACTACACCAATACACTGGTGGTCGGTAATACGGTGCGCCCGGTTACCGATAAGTTACAAATCTCCCCTGAGAAACTCGCTTATCTGGTGGATTCTACCGCCGCGCCGGTGGCCTGTATCGCCGTGCTGACCACCTGGGTGGGCTATAAGCTGGGCCTGACCAGCAAAGCTATCGACGGGCTCGCGGGCTTTGAAATGCAGGCTACTGCCGTGTTCCTCAACTCACTTCTCTACAGTTTTTATCCTCTGCTCGCCATGCTGTTTGTGTTCCTGATCGGCTGGACCGGCCGCGATTTCGGGCCGATGTTGCAGGCCGAGAAACGCAGTCGTAGCACCGGCCAGCTAGCGCCTGTGCGCAACAGTGCGCAGGCAACTGACGAAGGCATCCATATCGAAGTGCCTGTCTCTGTGCCGCGCCGCTCCGTTCACGCGATCCTCCCCATACTGACTCTCGTTGGCAGCTGCTTTATCGGGCTG
>JBLIIW010000149.1:0-9605 GCA_047635315.1 Halieaceae bacterium
CGACTCACTACCGGACACTTGACGCGCTGCTTCGGTATTGGCCGGCAGCAGGCGAGCAAGGACATCAACGTCTATCGCCGCGACATCGCTCCGGGCAATATTGAGTACGACAAGTATCTGAAGGGCTACAAACCTACCGGCGAATTTGTTCCGCGCGTTACGCGAGGCACCGCCGACGAATACCTGCACCTCATGACGCGCAACGATCAGCTGATGGGCGTGTTCGAGTCTCTGTCCCTTTCTCTTGGCAACGTTGAACAGTTGGTGCCACCCGTGCGTGACGTATCGCCGGCGGTACTGCGCCCGATGATCCAGGCGGCGCGCAGCGTGCGGCGCCTGGAGGTAGACTACGTCTCGCTGCAGGCACCGAACCGGGAGGGACGAATTATCGTGCCCCACACCTTGGTTTTCACGGGCCTGCGCTGGCACGTGCGTGCCTGGTGTGAGAAGAATCTCGACTACCGCGATTTTGTGCTGAGCCGTTTTCGCGGTGAGGCTGAGATGCTCGATCATTCAGAGTACGGGGAAGACGGCGACCTGAACTGGCAGAGGCAGGTGCCGGTGATCATCGTTCCCGACCCCCGGCTCAGCCCAGCTCAACAGGAAGTTATCGCCCGGGATTTCGGCATGCTGGAACAGCGGCTGGAAATACAAACCCGCGCCACCCTGGTCAGCTACCTGCTGCACCTTCTGCAGCTTGATCCGAACCATCGGCAGGAAAACCCCCTGGCGCAGCAGATAGTGGTAGACAATCGCGAAGCGCTGGAGCCATGGCTTTTCGCCTAGCGCAGGCGTAGTGCAAGGCGGCACGCCCGAGCCGCCGAGTTCAGGCAGCGATGACCGAATCCCCCAAGGTCTTTTCCGCAAAAGTCGAGGCTCCGTGCGCGGGCTCCTTTTCTTGCGGCATCAGGTTAAAATCGCAAGTCTGTTGTATTTTTGTTAAAAGGAAATCCCAGTGTCCAGATCTGCATTTTTCATGGTGCACGTGCTGCTCGTGTGTATTCCCCTGCTGGTCGGCCTCGACCACCTGCTGCCGTGGATTTTCTTCCTCCTCGTACTATGCAGTTTCGGGATTGGCCTTTACGACATGCACCAGACCGGGCACAGCATTCGCCGCAACTTTCCGCTGCTGGGGCGCGGGCGCTGGTTTATGGAGGCCCTGCGGCCGTTTGTGCGTCAGTACCTGCTCGAATCTGACACGGGCGGTGCGCCCATCAACCGCATGTTCCGTTCGATCGTTTATCAGCGCGCCAAAGGCGATCTTGCCAGCGTGCCCTTTGGCACCAAGGTAGACACCTACCGCGACGGCTATGAGTGGTTGGGACACTCGATCATGGCGCGCAACATCGAAGAGCTCGATCCGAATCCGCGGGTGAGTATAGGCGGTCCCACTTGTGAGAAGCCCTACGCCGCCGCCCTCCTGAACGTTTCGGCTATGAGCTTCGGCGCACTCAGTGACAATGCCCTGCGGGCGCTGAACAAGGGGGCCTCCCTTGGGGGTTTCTATCACAACACCGGCGAGGGCGGCGTCTCTGACTACCATCTGGAGCACGGCGGTGATCTCGTATGGCAGATTGGCACGGGTTACTTTGGCTGCCGCCAGGACGACGGGCAATTTTCGCCCCAGCGTTTTGCCGAGACGGCGCAAGGGCCGTCTATATGCATGATCGAAATCAAACTGTCCCAGGGCGCGAAACCGGGCCATGGCGGCATTCTGCCCGCCAGCAAGAATACCGAGATCATTGCGCGAATTCGCCACGTTCCCGTGGGCACGGAGGTGGTATCACCATCCGCGCACAGCGCCTTCCATACGCCGCTTGAACTGCTGCAGTTCGTGCAACAACTGCGTGAACTGTCCGGAGCTAAGCCGGTAGGTTTCAAGCTCTGCGTCGGCCGTGAGAGCGAGTTCATCGCCATCTGTAAGGCCATGCTGGAGAGCCAGCTAATGCCTGACTTTATTACCGTGGATGGTGGCGAGGGCGGCACCGGTGCCGCACCGCTTGAATACAGCAATTCCGTGGGTATGCCCCTGCTCGATGGGCTGGCCTTCGTCGTTGATACCCTCGCGGGCTTTGGTCTTCGGGAGCACATACGGGTCATCGCCTCGGGCAAGATCATTACCGCATTCCATATGGCCCGGGCCCTCTCCCTGGGTGCTGATCTGTGCAACAGCGCCCGGGGAATGATGCTGGCCCTGGGTTGCGTACAGTCCCTCGAATGTAATTCCAATCATTGCCCCACGGGCATAACCACCCAGGACCCGCGACTCGTGCGCGGTCTCGACCCCACGGACAAGAGCAAGCGCGTGGCGCGCTATCAGGCTGAGACCCTACACGCGCTGCTGGATCTGAGCTCATCGGCCGGTCTGTTGTCGCCGAAGGAATTGAATCGATCACATATATACCGACGCGTCGACCAGATGCAGGTGCGTCGCTACGACCAGTTGTATCCGTTGCCACTCCCGGAGTCCTACCTCAGCGCCACTGCTACCGATGCCATCTACAGCCATCTGCGCGAGGCCGAAAGCGACAGTTTTCAGGCGCAGCTACAGTGATTGCTCCGGGCGCGAGGGCACCAGGCACAGCGGTATTTCCCAAGGCTTCATCCGCGCGGAGCTCATAGCGTTTACCTACGCACTGGAGAAGACCGGGAAGACGCTAATTTGTCGAATCTGCAAGTGCAGAACCGGCGCGCCCTGGGACACGCGCTTCCGCCTTACATCGGAAGGACAAAGGCATTACGATGCCCGATAACGAGGGAGAACTGAACCATGCGACGAATTGATCTCACCAGCGCCGGTTTCCTGTTGCTGGAAAAACGCGAAACGCCCATGCATGTAGGCGGTATCAATCTGTTTTCCCTGCCCGAGGGCGCCGATGAACAGGAGTTTCTGCGCGCTCTTCTTGAGCAGCTGCGCGGTACCACGGAGCTGCGCAAACCCTTTGGCGACTACGTAGTGACAGGAAAAACCGGCCTGTATTGGCAGAAAGATGAACACATCGACATGGACTACCATGTACGACATTCCGCATTACCCGCCCCCGGCCGCTACCGGGACCTCTTTGCCCTCGCCTCACGCTTGCATACGACCCTTCTGGACCGCACCCGCCCCCTGTGGGAGATGCATGTTATTGAGGGTCTGCAGGGGCGGCAGTTTGCGGTTTACAACAAAATGCACCATGCCGCGATCGACGGCGTTGGTGCAATGCAGATCACCCGCGGCATGTGCACGGAGAGCCCGACGGAAACCCGCGGTTATGCTCCCTACTCCCTCGAGGCCTACAACGATAACAAACGAGAGCGCTTCGGCAAGACCAAGACGCCCGTGACACCGGACACCCGTGACGTGCGGGCGGCCCTCGACGCGATCAAACAGCAATACGATTCGGGCATTCATCTGGCCACGGCTATGCGCCGCTTTGGTATGGCTTTTATTGGACGCAGCGGCAACCTCGCCGTGCCCTGGCATAACGTGCCGCGTACCTCCATCAACACGCGTGTTTCCGGTGCTCGCCGTTTCGTTGCGCAAACCTTCGCCTTTCCACGCGTAAAAGCCGTCTGTAAAGCGATGGACGCGACCGTCAACGATGTTGTTCTGGCCATGTGCGCGGGCGCTCTAAGGCGTTACCTGCTGTCCCGGGACGAGCTGCCCCTGCATTCGCTGAAAGCCATGGCCCCGGTATCGCTGCGCGAAGAGGGTGATGTCGACTCCACCAATGCGGTCGGCTTCATTACGGCGGATATGGCAACCAACGTCTATGATCCGGAAAAGCGCCTGCGCACCATTCAGCAAAGCATGCGCGCGGGCAAGGAACTACTGCGGGAGCTGTCGCCCTCGGAAGCCGCCGTGTTCATGCAACTGACCCAGCTACCCGCCCTGCTCACCTCAATTCTTGGCCTCGGCTCGCGATTTCCGGCATTCAGTACGGTGGTTTCCAATGTCCCCGGTCCGCGCAAACCACTCTACTGGGAGGGCGCGAGACTGGATGGCATCTACCCCGCCTCTATCGTCTTTGATGGATTCGCCATGAACATAACGCTAGTCAGCTACCACGATCAGCTGGATTTTGGCATCGTCGCCTGCCGCCGCTCACTGCCACAGATTCAGCGCATCATCGATCACCTGGAGGACTCCCTGGAGGAGCT
Organism: Halieaceae bacterium; assembly: GCA_047635315.1. GTDB lineage: Bacteria > Pseudomonadota > Gammaproteobacteria > Pseudomonadales > Halieaceae > Congregibacter. The sequence continues at coordinate 4,147 of JBLIIW010000149.1, forward strand.
GGAACTTGTTGCAGGCGTGGGCACACCCCATCGTCGGGCCAGTGATTCAGCCGCAGGCGGAGCCAGCAAAAAACCGGTAAAACCCGGAAAAACCAATAGCCGCGGGAAAGCATCGACTACCCGCAAAGCCACTACACCAGCAAAGGCTCGCAAAACCGCAACAAACGCTGCACGAAAAAAACCAGCCGCACCTAAAGCAAAAGCAAAAGCGAGAACCAAAACCAAAACCACCGCTGCCAGCAAATCGAAGGCAGCCGTCAAACCCAAACTGTCAGGTAATTAAGGAACTACTGTGAGTATTCCTCCCCCTGAGCCACTGCTGATTGGCGGTGCTGAAGCGCGCAAAGTGTATCTGGACCCCGCCTTCGCCAACCGCCACGGTCTCATCGCTGGCGCGACCGGAACCGGAAAAACCGTGACCCTGCAATGCCTGGCCGAGAGTTTTTCGGATATCGGCGTGCCGGTTTTCCTGGCCGACGTAAAAGGCGATATTTCCGGGCTGTCCCAGATCGGAAAACCGCACCCGAAGATTGACGAGCGTATCGAAAAGATCGGGATCGAAAGCTTCCAGCAGCGCGGGTACCCGGTTGCTTTTTGGGACCTCTTTGGCAAGAAAGGCACGCCGATCCGCACCACACTCAGCGAGATGGGCCCACAGCTGATGTCCCGTCTCCTTGATCTCAATGAAACCCAGGAAGGCGTTATGACCCTGGTGTTCCAGTTTGCAGACGATCAGGGGATGCTCATGCTGGATCTTGCGGACCTGCGCACGACGCTGCAGCATCTTGCGGATAACCGCGGCGAGCTCGGCAGCCAGTACAAGGTAGCAACCGCCTCCGTGAACGCAATTCTGCGCCGGCTGCTAATGCTTGAGCGTCAGGGCGGCAAGCACTTTTTCGGAGAACCGGCTCTGGAACTGCGGGATCTTATGCAACGCACCCGCGACGGTCGCGGCGTGATTAACGTATTAGCCGCAGACACGCTGATTCGCAGTCCCCGGGTCTACAGCACTTTTCTTTTATGGCTGCTCTCGGAGCTCTTTGAGCAGCTTCCGGAAATTGGCGACCCGGAAAAGCCGGAACTGGTGTTCTTTTTTGACGAGGCTCATCTACTATTTGCGGACGCACCGAAAATCTTGCTGCAGACTATCGAGCAGGTAGTGCGGCTTATCCGTTCCAAAGGCGTCGGCATCTACTTTGTCACCCAGAGTCCGGCCGATATACCCGATAGCGTCCTGGGGCAGTTGGGCAATCGCGTACAGCACGCGCTGCGCGCCTATACACCCAAGGAGCGCAAGGCCGTGCGCATAGCCGCGCAAAGCTTCAGGGAGAATCCGGCCCTGGACACAGCCACGGTCATCAGTGAGCTGGGCGTGGGCGAGGCACTGGTCTCAACACTACAGGGCCGCGGCATACCCAGCATGGTTGAGCGCACACTCATTCGCCCACCGCATTCACGCATTGGCAAAGCGACGGTGGCCGAGCGCAAGGCTATTCTGGAGAACGACCCGAACCAGAAGCGCTACGCTACCGCCGTCGATCGCAAAAGCGCGCACGAGGAATTACTCGCGCGGGCAGAAAAGGAACAGGGGGAGCGCGATGAGAAAGCACTTAAAAAGCGTGAAAGCAGCGGCCGGCGCCGCACCGGCCGCAGCCGTCAAAGTAGTAGCGAGGCCTTCGTGAAAAGCATGCTGCGCAGCCTCGGCTCTGCCGCCGGGCGCACCCTCGGTAAACGCCTGTTCCGGGGCATTCTGGGCTCGATCTTGCGCTGAGTTTACTGACCCTGGCTCAGAGCCATACGCAGCCGGCCAGCAACGGACAGTACGCACAGCGTCAGCGCCCCCAGTGCGAAGCCGACGACCATCATAAAAACCTGGGATGACAATGCGCCAAGTAGGGCGCTGCCTTCGGTTGCAGTGAGCAACCAGTGCGTAAATTGCTCCGAGGCATGGTGCAGCACGGGCGCGCCGTGCACCAGAATGCCGCCACCCACGAGAAACATGGCAGCGGTGCCCACCAGCGTTAATCCCTGCATCAAGCGCGGGGCAAAGGCCAACAGTCCACGCCCCAGACCGCGGCGCAGACGGGCGAAGGCACCGCCCCGCTCGTCCTGAACCAGATAGAGCCCAAGATCGTCTATCTTGACAATCATAGCCACCAGACCGTACACGCCCACGGTCATGACCAGGGCAATGGTCGCCAGGACACTGGCGCGCACGAGCAATGGCGAGTCAGCCACGATGCCGAGTGTGATAACAATAATCTCGGCAGAAAGAATAAAATCGGTACGAATCGCGCCACGTATACGCTTGCGCTCCAGCTCTAGCGGATCGGTCGCCGGGTCCTCCAACCGTTTTCGCAACGCGGCATGTTCGGCCTCTCGCTCTGCCTTGCTGTGGACCAGGGAGTGCCAGACCTTCTCGAAACCTTCATAGCAGAGAAACAGGCCTCCGGCCATAAGCAGCGGCGCGATCAGCCACTCCGCGAACCAGGCGATCAGGAGCGCGGCTGGCACCAGGATGACCTTGTTCAGCATCGAGCCACGAAATACCGCGAACACCACCGGCAGTTCACGGTCGGCGGGTACGCCGGTTACTTTCTCGGCGTTAACCGCGAGGTCATCGCCCAGCACTCCGGCCGTCTTGCGCGCCGCGACCTTGGTCATTACAGACACATCGTCCATGAGCAACGCGATGTCGTCGAGCAGCGCGAGCAAGCTGGCTCCGGCCATAGTTTCAGCTCCTGCGCTTGTTTCTGCGCTGATTGGGTGGAAGGCTCATATTTGAGCGTGGCAGCCTGGGCATCTTGCCCTCGGAGAGATAACTGTGAATCGCTTCCTGTGAACGGATGGCTGCGGTCTTGCGCTTGCGAGGCACCAGGACATTAGTCTGCGCCCGATCGAGCACGCGCGCTTTCACATTGTCGTGCCACTGAATGTCCAGCACCGCTTGAATCGTCTGGCAGGCATCCGGGTCGTGGATCGGGCACAGGACTTCCACCCGATAATCGAGATTACGGGTCATCATATCGGCGGAGCCAATGTAGTAGTCGGGGTCACCCGCGTTGTAGAACACGAAGACCCTCGGGTGCTCCAGATAGCGATCTACAATACTGATCGCCTCGATGTTATCGGAGATACCAGGAACACCGGGCTGCAGGGAACACATCCCGCGCACGATCAAACGAATTTCCACCCCGGCGTCGCTGGCCTCATAGAGCTTCATCACCAGATCGTGATCGACGAGGTTGTTGCACTTGATGGTAATAGCCGCCCGCAATCCCTTGCGCGCGTTGGCGATTTCCCGGGCGACCATACGCACGATGCCCGGTCGCGAACTGTGCGGTGATACCAGTAATTGATCGTAGTCGTGACGACGGTAGTTGTACTGCAGAAAATCAAACACATTGCTAACTTCCAGACCCAGCTTCTGATCGTAGCTGAGCAGGGAAAAATCCGTGTACAACTTGGCCGTCTTCTCGTTGAAGTTGCCCGTACCAATATGACTGTAGTAGCGCTGTTGCCCGTTCTCACGACGCCGAATCAGCAACAATTTGCTGTGCACTTTCAGGCCCGGTATGCCGAACATTACCTCGATGCCACCCTCTGTAAGGCGCTGCGCCCAGGTAATATTCGCCTGCTCGTCAAAACGCGCTGCGAGTTCAACAACCGCCAGCACGCGCTTGCCGTTGTGCACAGCGCTGAGCAAGGCATCGACAATGCGCGATTGGCTAGCCACCCGGTACAGGCATATCTTGATGCTTTCGACCTGCGGATCCATAGCCGCCGTCTTGATAAGGTTGATCACATAATCGAAAGGATGGTACGGGTAGTACAGCAACACATCCTTCTCCCGGATCGCCTCCAGAATATTCGAGGCCTCATCCAGAGCCGGTACCTGTATCTGCGGCAGCGGAGTCAGCTCAAGATAGCGCGGCCCGACACTGGGAAAATTCATGAAGTCTTTGGAGTTGTGGTAGCGAGCACCGGGGATCAGGCTATCGTACTTCCCCAGGGAAAACTTGCTGGCGAGGAAATCCAGCAACCTCGCGGGCATCTCCCCATCGTAGACGAAGCGCACCGCATCGGCTTTCTGTCGCTGCTTCAGGCTGGTCGCCATCCTCTCAATGAGGCTTTCCATAATGTCGACATCAAGCTCAATCTCCGCATCACGGGAGAACTTGAAACAATAAGCACTGGCCTCGCTAATGGGGATAACACCGCGGAAAATCTGCGGAAGACAAGCGCGGATCACATTGTCGAGCGCAATAAAAACCCGACCGCTCTTACCCTTGCGCCGCGGCACCTCCACAAAGCGGCTGAGGCGATCGGTGGGGACTTCAACTACCGCAACACGATGGCTTTTTTCAGATTCTATATCGACAGCAAGGTACAGGCTCTCGTCGTTAAGAACCGGAATCGGGGAACCTTCCGTAAACAGGATCGGATCCAGCTCCGGCAGCACAGTAGAGCTGAAAAACGTCTGCACAAACGCAGCTTGATTGGGCTCCAACTGCCGCTCATTGATCATATAGATACGACGCGCCTGTAGGGCTTTCATGACCTGGTTATAGACGCGTTCACAATCGTGTTGCTGAGACACCACCTCGGCCTGGATCGCGGCGAGCAACTCCTTGGCCTTCTGGCGGGTATTCCCGGATGACATAGAGATCAAGCGTCGCACTTCCGCCACGCGAACGCGGAAGAACTCGTCGAGGTTGGCGGAAAAAATACCCAGATAGCGCAGGCGCTGTATCTCCGGCACTGTGTCGTCGGCTGCTTCCTGCAGCACCCGGGCGTTAAAGGAAAGCCAGCTTAATTCCCGAGGAACGAACAGGCTATCGTCAAGGTCAGCAAGCCTACTTTTGATCGAGCTGTTCACGTTGTTTCTCCCTTTTTGGGCCTATGGGCCGTCATCGCTGGCGTCCAGGCGACAGCAATAGATGAAGTAGCAATTCGAAATATAGAGGCGGGCGCCCGTCCTGAGCGCCCTCAAGCCTCAGGCTTGCGGCTTGAGGGCGAGGATATCCGTGCGCAGGTGTTGCAGAACAGCTTCCGCCGTATTGCCCATGAGCTTTGCCTTCAGGCCGCGACGACCGACCGTGCCCATCACCACCAGCTGCGCCCGAACCTTGGCCGCCTGCGACGTAATGACTTTTTCTACAGGCCCGCGTTTGCTGACGAAATCCTTCTCAGGAATATCATGCGCTTTCGCGAGAGATTTGAGATGCGGCAACATCTCCTCGCGCTGCTCCTTGCTGTAGGTGCCCGGATCAATCAGATCCAGATCGGCGAGCAGCGTTGGAACCTCTATGGCCGCGATAATCTTCAGCTCCACGCCCAGAGCATCTGCCAGCGCCTTCGATCGACCCAGCACCTGAGAGTTAAGCTTCTGCTTGCTGCGCACGCGAGTGCCCAGATCGAGCGCCGCCAGCACCGGTTTCGTGCGATGCCACTTGTTC
>JBLIIW010000150.1:0-9509 GCA_047635315.1 Halieaceae bacterium
TATCGCGCAGGCGGCGCGGCGTCTCCGCGCGCAGTGGCGCAGCGCCAATCGCAGTCCGCGGCCGCACGCTGATCCCGGCGGACTCGCTCGCGGCAGGCTGAACGGCGACTGCGGCTGCAGCGCTCAGCAGTACAACAGACAGACGAGACAAGGCCCCGAGTGCCCGTTGGACCCGCGCGGTAGTCCCGTAAACACTCTGCCTGGAATCCCTCATCGGGAGGCCCGGCGCCGCTCAGCCGGCCTAGGCAAGGAGTCCGGCCGGAAGCGTATCGCCACAATCCCGCGCCTCCCCATTCTCAATAACCACGAAGCGGTTGCACAGGGCTTCCACCTGCTCCGCCGCGTGCGAGACCAGCACGATCGTCTGAGAGCCGGCGAAGCGACCCATGACCGCCTCTCTGGCCCGGCTGCGAAATTCCCGATCGCCCACCGCCAGCACCTCGTCTATGAGCAGCACGTCGACGCGATTGAGCAGCGCCGTGCTGAAACCGAGGCGCGCGCGCATACCCGCGGAGTAGGTTTTTACCGGCTCGTCAAAGGCCGCCCCCAGTCCGGAGAACTCCTGTATTTCGGCCAGGGAGCGCTCCGCATCCCGGCGATTAAAGCCCTGCAACATGGCCGAAAGGCGCGCGTTATCGCGGCCGCTCAGATCGTCCTTGAAGCCCAAACCCAGGGTGAGCAGGGAACAGCTCAGACCCGGGAGGCGCCAGATGCTACCGCGCGCCGGATCGAGAATGCCGGCCATGAGCCGCAGCAGCGTCGACTTGCCCGCGCCGTTGCGGCCGATAATGCCGAGCTTCTCCCCGCGCCGGAGCTGCAGCGAGACGTCGCGCAGCACCACATGCTCGCCGTGATCAAAGTTGGCGCGGCGCCCCCGGTAGCTGTGATAGACCGCGTCCAGGCGCAGCAGCGCCTCGGCGGGCGATGCGTCGCTTGGCTCGGGCACGGCCTGGGTAGTTGCTATAGGTGTCGGGTTCATTGGCAAGGGCGCTCAGCGGGTCAGCGCGCGCAGCGCGAGGGCGCGGCTGTAGCGGCGCAGGAGGGCCAGCAGCAGCACAACGCACACGCCACAGACCAGCCCCAGTAGCGCCAGATGCAGCGGGTCTGGCGCCTGCTGGTACATGAGGATCTGCCGGTAGGCATCAACCAGAAAGGCAATGGGATTGAGCGCCAGTATGAGCGCGGTGGTCGCCGGATCCGCGAGATCGCGCGGGTCCCAGAATATGCCGGAGACAAACAGCAGGAAGGTCATGGTGAGGGAAATCATCGGGGCAAAATCCTGCGCCACACACACCAGTGTGGCCGCCAGCACCCCGGCCGCCACAATCAGCAGGTAATTGACCGCGAGCACCGCCGGCAGCCACAAGTAGGCGACATTCACGCCGTAACCGCTCATCCACAGCAGCACCAGCAACAGGAGGAGGACCCAGATCTGGCGATACAGACCCTCATGAATGCGGGCGACGGGGAACAGGCTCTTGGGAATATCGATCTTGGAAATCAGCCCGCGCCCGGTGACGATGCTGGTCGACGCCTGGGTCACCGACTTGGAGAACCAGGAGAACATCAGCTTGCCGCACATGAGGAAAATCAGAAAGTCCGCGCGACCACTACTGAGAATCACATCGAAAACAACGTAAAACACCCCCACATAGAGCAGCGGTTCCAGCACCCACCAGAGGTAGCCGAAATAGAGTCTGGAGGCGTCAGCCTTGAGCGACATGCGCGCCAGCTGATCGACCAGCATCCAGTAGTGAGAGAGTGTCATATTGCCGTGCCAGCGCTTGGAGGCGACAGTTTAACAGCTTGGCGCAGACCCTATCGCACATCCAGCGCCAACATTTGTTCGCGCAGGCGCTAACAATTGACGCCACAGGCTCTACCATAGGGCCATGGTCAAACAGAAATCAGGCACTCCCCCCAGGCATCAGGCGCGCAAGCGCTTCGGGCAGAACTTTCTCACGGACGCCGGGGTGATCGACCGTATCGAGCGGGCCATCGGCGCGCAGGCCGCAGAGCACGTGGTGGAGATCGGTCCGGGCCTCGGCGCCCTCACAGAAGCGCTGCTGCACAGTGGCTGCCGCCTGGATGCGGTCGAGCTGGACCGGGATCTGGTGACGCCGCTGCTGGCGGCCTTCAGCGTCTACGACAACTTCGCACTGCACAGTGCCGACGCGCTGAGTTTTGATTTTGCGGGCCTCGCCGACGACGGCAAGCGCCTGCGTATTGTTGGCAATCTGCCCTACAATATTTCCACGCCGCTGATCTTCAAACTGCTGGCCCAGGCCGATATCATCCAGGACATGCACTTCATGCTGCAGTTGGAGGTGGTACAGCGCCTGAGCGCGACGCCGGGGAGTAAACACTGGGGCCGCCTCGGCATCATGACCCAGTACTACTGCGACACGCAGCTGCTCTTTGAGGTGCCCCCGGAGTCCTTCGATCCGGCGCCCAAGGTGCAGTCAGCGATTGTGCGCATGACACCGCGGAGGCAATCACCGTGGCCAGACTGCGACCCACAGGCACTGGGCCGGCTGGTAAAAGCCGCTTTTGCCCAGCGTCGCAAAACCCTGCGCAACAATCTGAAGGGCCTGTTAAGCGACAGCGATCTGGCTTCTTTGTCCATCGACCCGGGCGCCCGGGCGGAATCCCTGACCCTCGATCAGTTCGTGGCGCTGGCCGCGCTGACAGAAGCCGACTGATCCCTCTTGCACCGGCTGTCGACAGCCCTTATAAGGGGTGCGGCGACAGCGCCTCATCGACCGCCGCGGGAGCTGCACTATGAGCGATATCAAAACCATCAACCCCGCGCTAATCGGCGTTGCAACGCAGACCACCTATCTGCCCATGCACTCGCGCCCGCAAAGCAACCAATACACCTTTGCCTACACGATCACCGTCAGCAATGCGGGGGATACCGCCGTGCAGCTTTTATCGCGGCACTGGGAAATCACCGATGCGGAAGGCAATGTCCAGGAGGTGCGCGGGGAGGGCGTGGTGGGCGAGCAGCCGATCATCCACCCCGGGGCCTACTTTCGCTACACCAGTGGCGCGACGCTGCCAACGCCGGTGGGCTATATGCGCGGCGAGTACACAATGATCCTGCACGACGATGACCGCAGCTCGGATCCCAGCGAGCAGCTGGCCTTTGAAGTGCCGATTGCCCCCTTTACCCTGCACACGCCCACCTCCCTTAACTGACCCGGAAGCGAGACGCCAATGTCGAACTGGGTAGTCGGAGATGTGCAGGGCTGCAAGAAGCCGCTCAAGCGGCTGCTCAAACGCGTGGACTTCAGTTGGGACCGGGACTGTCTTTGGTCCACCGGCGATCTCGTCAACCGCGGCCCGGACTGCCTGAAAACCCTGCGCTTCTTCTACAAGCACCGCGACAACATCCGCCTGGTATTGGGCAACCATGACCTGCACCTGATGGCCATCGCCGCCGGCGCCAAAGCGCCGGGAAAACACGACACCTTTGATGCCATTCTCGCCGCACCGGACCGCTCAGCGCTCATCAGCTGGCTGCACGAACAGCCGCTGCTCTATCAGAACCACGGCCATACGATGGTGCACGCGGGCATACCGCCGCAGTGGACTATCGATGAGGCCGCCGCGCGGGCCCGGGAAGTCGAAACCGTACTGCGCGGGCCGAACAGTATTGAATTCTTCCGGGCCATGTATGGCAATGAGCCTGCCGTGTGGTCCGACGATCTGGCCGGCATGGCACGGCTGCGGGTGATTACCAACTACCTCACACGCATGCGTTACTGCTATGCGGACGGCCGCTTGGATCTGGTCAGCAAGGGGCCCCTGAACAATCCCGGGGGACCGGCCGCCGATGACAAAGCGATCGACGCCTGGTTCAACCACCCGACACGCAAAACCGTGTACGACCGGATTGTGTTCGGACACTGGGCCTCGCTGCAGGGCCAGACCAGCACCGGCAACGCCATCGGCCTCGATACCGGCTGCGTGTGGGGTGGCGCCATGACCCTGTACTGCGTGGAGTCCGGCGAGCGGGTCGCCGAGCCCTGTAGCTGCTGAAGGGCCCCGGGGCCGACAGCCGCCCGGCGGCTGCCCTTGTGCTGCTAGAATTCCACCCATGAAAACCTATCTGGTCGGCGGCGCCGTACGCGATGAACTCCTCGACTACCCGGTGCATGAGCGCGACTGGGTGGTGGTGGGCGCAACCCCACAGCAAATGCTGGATGCGGGCTACACGCAGGTGGGCAAGGACTTCCCGGTATTTCTGCACCCGCGGAGCAAGGATGAACACGCCCTCGCCCGCACGGAACGCAAACAGGGCCACGGCTACACGGGTTTTGCCGTGCACTGCGCCCCGGAAGTCACGCTGGAGGAAGACCTGCGGCGGCGCGATTTCACCATTAATGCCATGGCCCGGGACGCCAACGGCGTGCTGGTCGATCCCTATGGTGGCCAGCGCGATCTGCAAGCGCGACAGTTACGCCATGTATCCGAAGCCTTTACGGAAGATCCCCTGCGAGTACTGCGCGCAGCGCGCTTCGCCGCCCGCTATGCGCACCGCGGTTTTAGCGTGGCCCCGGAAACCCTGGCGCTGATGGGCGACATCGTGGCCCAGGGGGAGCTGGCCTTTCTGGCTGCAGAGCGCGTCTGGGTGGAAATGGAACGCGCACTCGGCGAGCGCAACCCGGAGGTTTTTATCCAGGTACTGCGCGACTGCGGCGCCCTGGCGGCCCTGCTGCCGGAGGTGGATGCGCTGTTTGGCGTGCCCCAGCGCGCCGACTACCACCCGGAGGTCGACACGGGCACGCATCTGCTGATGGTGTTACAGCAGAGCGCCCTGCATGGCCGGGACAGTTGCGTGGCCTTTGCGGCGCTGCTGCATGATCTGGGTAAGGGCCTGACTGCCGCCGAAGTACTGCCCAGCCATCGCGGGCATGAGCGCGCGGGCCTGCCGCTGGTGGACGCTGTGTGTGCGCGCCTGCGCGTGCCCAACGCCCATCGGCGCCTGGCGCTGGCGGTCTGCGAGCACCACCTGAACAGCCACCGCGTGCGGGAACTGCGCGGCGATACGCTGCTGAAGCTTCTTGAGGCCACCGGCGCACTGCGCGAAGAAGCGCGTTTCGAGCAGTTTCTGCACACCTGTGAGGCCGATTCCCGGGGCCGACAGGGCTTTGAGGAGCGGCCCTATCCGCAGGCGGACTACCTGCGCGACGCCCGGCGTATCGCCCTTGCAGTAACCGCAGCGAGCGTCGCCGCCCCGGATCTGGCGGGCAAAGCGATTGGCGAGGCCATGCGGCGCGAGCGGGTGCGGCAACTCAACGGACTGCGCGCGGCGCACAGCCAGGCCGGCGACCAGCAGTAACCGGAAGCCCTAAAGGCTCACGGCACGCAGCGGCTGTGAGGCCTGGTCAAACTCCGCCCAGAGGGCCGCATAGGGTCGCTTCAGCAGCGGGTGCAGCGCATCCGGTGCCAACTCCGCCAGCGGCCTGAGCACAAAGGCGTGTTCGAGAATCTCACCCCGGGGCAGCTCCACACCGTGGTGGGTTCCCGTGTGGTCGCCGTAGGTAAGGATATCGATGTCCAGCGTGCGGGCACTGTAGCGCGTGGCTTTGCGCGGCCGGCCCTGCGCGTATTCCACCGCGCGCAAGGCGCGCTGCAGATCCCCCACGGACCACGGGGTATGCACCGCCACCACCAAATTCCAGAAGGGATCACCGGCGAAGCCCATGGCCTCCCCCTCGTACACGGCGGAGCGCTGTACATCACCCAGCAAGTCCTCCAGCGCCTGCAGCCCCACCGGCAGATAGCGAGCCGGCTCAATGTTGCTGCCCAGTCCCAGGAAGACCGGCGTCACGCGGGTCGCTCGCCGAGTTCGATCAGAACTCCCACATCATCGGCTTCCGCCACCGCGCCCGGTTTGCTCAGGCGCAGACGCAGCCACTGGACGGCGAACTCATCGCGCACCAGGGCGGCCAGGGCGGCCGCGAGCGCTTCCAGTAGCTGGAAGCTGCTGTGTGCGGCGTAGCTGCGCAGTCGCTGCGAGACCTCCGCGTAATTCAGCGCATCGGCCACATCATCGCTGGCCGCCGCAGGAACGGTATCCCAGGCCATTTCAAGATCGACGCGCAGTTCCTGGCGCAGCTCTCTTTCCCAGGCGTACACGCCGATAACCGGCTCGATGCGCAGCCCGCGGATAAACACCACACTGCTCATGCGCGCGCCTCACCCAGAGGTGGCAGCTCATCCATGGGCCAACGCGGGCGCACCAGTACTTCGAGGCCGTCGCGCTGTCCGGCGGCCAGGCGCTGGGCGCCGGCGTAGGCAATCATTGCGCCGTTATCGGTGCAGAACTGCGGCGCCGGGTAGAACAACTGCACCCCCTCCTTGCCCAGCACCGCGCTGAGCTGCGCGCGCAGATTGCGGTTGGCACTGACACCACCGGCCAGCACCAGCGTTTGCAGCTGTTCCTGCTGCAGCGCGCGCCGGCATTTGATCAGCAGGGTGGACACCACCGCCTCCTCAAAAGCGCGCGCAACATCCGCCCGGTCCTGTTCGGAAATTTTCCCATCGACGGCGAGGCCGCGAATGGTGGTCAGCGTGTGGGTCTTCAGCCCGCTGAAAGAGAAATCCAGACCGGGCCGCTTAACCATGGGCCGGGGAAAGTCAAAGCGCTGCGGATCGCCCTGCTCGGCCAGGCGCGCAATATGCGGACCCCCGGGATAGGGCTCACCCAGCATCTTCGCGGCCTTGTCGAAGGCCTCACCGGCCGCGTCGTCCAGAGATTCCCCGAGCAGGCGGTAACGACCGATGCCGTCCACCCGCACCAGTTGCGTGTGCCCGCCAGACACCAGCAGGGCAACAAAGGGAAAGGCCGGCTGCTCTTTTTCCAGCATCGGAGCCAGCAGGTGGCCCTCCATATGATGTACCCCCAGAGCCGGTACCCCCCAGCCCAGGGCCAGGGAGCGGGCCAGCGTTGCACCGACCATGAGCGCGCCCATCAGCCCGGGTCCGGCCGTGTAGGCGACGCCGTCTACCTCCGCACCCGTGATTCCCGCTTCCGCAAGTACCGAATCCACCAGGGGCAGGGTCTTTCTCACGTGATCACGGGAGGCCAGCTCCGGCACTACCCCGCCATAGACCTCGTGGATCGCTATCTGGCTGAACAGCGCGTGAGCGAGCAGCCCGCGGTGTGTGCTGTACAGCGCCACCCCGGATTCGTCGCAGGAAGTTTCTATGCCCAATATGTTCACACTATGCCTTTACCCGTGCTTGCAAACACGACCTCCCAGGAACGAGACGCCGCAACAAAGCCGCAAGTCTAAAGAAAGCGGGCGGTCTGGCACAGCAATACACTGCAATACACTGCAATGATCCGCTTATATAGACCAATGCTGCGCTAATACTCTACCCTCCCACGGCCCGTTCAGCACCGCGACGTTAAAAACAAGGTGGCTCAGGTGCTTTGCAAATGGCTCAATCTGCGTATAGAATGCGCGCCCTCTCAGGGGATGGGCGGTGTGTCCGCGCATCTGCGATAGATACGAACAGTGAACCCCAAGGGTTCACAGAAGACGAGACAGGACTGGATTTAGATGCCTCACATCAAGGTGAAAGAGAACGAGCCCTTCGACGTGGCCCTGCGCCGCTTCAAGCGCTCTTGTGAAAAAGCCGGTGTACTTTCAGAAGTGCGTCGTCGCGAGCACTACGAGAAGCCCACCACCGTTCGCAAGCGCGCCGCTGCTGCTGCGGTAAAGCGTCATCTTAAGAAACTCTCCCGCGATACTCGCAAGCGTACCCGTCTCTACTAGACGGTAGGCTCCGCCTGCGGGCGGTGTAGCTGCGCTGACTTTGCGCTGGGTCTTTTGTCTTGAGGGCGCCAGATGTGCGCAGTAAAGACAACAAGCCGGCGCGTCCGAGCTGCCGGGAGCACCACGCAAAAGAGGCGAGAATGCCATGAGCGAACCTTCCGCTACCCAAGCTGCTATCAAAGTGGCCATGAAAGTGGCCATGCGGAGCCGGGATAAAGATCGGCTCGGCACCATCCGGCTCATGCAGTCGGAATTCAAGCGCATCGAAGTAGACGAACGCATTGTGCTCGACGAGTCGCGCGTAATGTCGATTCTCGACAAGATGCTCAAGCAGCGTCGCGATTCCCAGCAGCAGTTTGCGGATGCCGGCCGCGATGAGCTTGCGGCGCAGGAAGCCTTGGAAATAACGGTGATCCAAGAGTTTTTGCCGACCCAGCTCGACGCTGCAGAGCTCGAGCAGATCGTCGCTGACGCGATCACCGCCGCGGGCGGCTCGGGCATGCAGGCCATGGGCGTAGTGATGGGCATACTCAAGCCTCAGCTGCAGGGCCGTGCGGACATAGGCGCGGTCAGCAAGATGGTAAAAGCAAAACTCGTCGGCTAATTTCCGGCGTCTCATGGGATACTGTCCCACTGACTCGGGCAGCACATTGTCACCATGGCCGGACGTATTCCGCAGCAGTTCATCGACGATCTCCTGGATCGTGCGGATATCGTTGATGTCGTCGACCGGCGCGTCAAACTAAAAAAAACTGGCAAGAACTACAGCGCCCGCTGTCCCTTCCACGACGAGAAAACCCCCTCCTTCAGTGTGAATCCGGAAAAGCAGTTTTACTACTGCTTCGGTTGCGGTGCCGGTGGCAATGCGCTCGGCTTTCTTATGGATTACGAGAATCTGGACTTTCTCCAGGCCGTGGACAATCTGGCCGGCACCCTGGGACTGGAGGTGCCGCGCGAAGCCGGACCCGGCGGTAGCGGGGACAGATCGGCGGAGCCCAGAAACAAGGTGCTCTACGATCTCATGGAAGCTTGTGCCACCTTTTACCGCGACGCCCTGCGCCAGCACCCGGAGGCCGGCCGCGCGGTGCAATACCTCAAGAGCCGCGGCCTGACCGGCGTCATCGCCCGGGATTTCGGCATTGGCTTTGCGCCCCCGGGCTGGGACAACTTGCTCAAACACGTTGCCGGCGACGAGGCGGCGCAAGAGCGGGCTGTAGCCGCCGGAGCCCTGGTGCGCAACGACAAGGGCCGGGTTTACGACCGCTTCCGCGATCGCATCGTCTTCCCCATTCGCGACCGCCGCGGCCGCACCATTGCCTTTGGCGGGCGCGTCTTGGGCGACGATAAGCCCAAGTATCTCAACTCACCGGAATCCCCGGTATTCCACAAGGGTCGAGAACTCTACGGACTCTTCGAGGCCCGTCGCGCAAACCGCTCCCTGGAGCGGGTCATCGTGGTCGAGGGCTACATGGACGTCATCGCCCTCGCCCAGGCCGGCATCAGCAATGCTGTAGCCACACTCGGCACCTCCACCAGTGCGGAGCATCTGGAGAGCATCTTTCGCGTGGCACCGGAAGTGGTGTTCTGCTTTGACGGTGACGATGCGGGCCGCAAGGCCGCCGAGCGGGCACTGCTGACGGCACTGCCGCTGATGAGCGACGGCCGACAGGCGTGCTTTTTGTTCCTGCGCGAAGGCGAGGACCCCGATTCTGTCGT
>JBLIIW010000151.1:0-9475 GCA_047635315.1 Halieaceae bacterium
GATGTGTAGCTAAAGGTGCTGCTCTCGTGTCGCGTCTTTATGACCGCATCGAAGGCCGTCGAATTGGCGCGTTTGATGACCCAGGGGTAAATGTCCTTCAGCCACACCACCTTCAGCGCGACCTTTTGCTCCGGGGTCGCAAAGCGATCGATCCGGGTTTGCACCTCCATTCTCCTGCGGTCGAGAATCTGCTGTCGCATTCCGACCTGCGCGGCTTTGTCAGACAACAGCTCGTCAAGTGGTACGTAAACGAAGGCCGCAACCTCGACCGCATGGCCCAGTTTGTCGGCCAGTTCCAAGCCGCGCGACGTGGCGATACAGCTGTCGCCTTGGTCTGCCACTATCAATATTTTTCCCATAGCACATCTCCCGCAGGTTAGACCCCGATTATAGGCATAGACCATGGGTGTGAAAGCTCAGCCGGCAATAATTTCCGGGAGTAAATGCGAAATAAGCAGTTCCGCTGTCTCCCGGGGGTGTTCCAGGGGAAAAAGATGGCCCCCCGGACACTCCTTTAATACCGCCTCGGGCTGCCACTGCTTCCAGCGCCTCCAGATCCCCGGCTGTAGCGTGTCGCTGTCACGACCGCGCACTCCCAGGGTCGGCACTCGCAGTTTCTTCAGGGCAGGACGCACGCGCGGTCCACTGCCATAGACCGCCGCCTCCCAGGCCCCGGAGTAACGCAGACCGACACCGCCGCCGCGCAACGGTGCATTACTCGCGTGTACATAGTCCCAGAGCGCCTCATCTCCCATACCCGCAAAGGCGCGCTTGGGACGGTAGAAGGCAAAGGCGGACGCAAAGCTGTCAAATTCCGCGGGCCTGGAGAGGGCCCGACGGATCATCGGCAGCTGTCGACGCTTCTTCTCCGGTATCAAGCGCATACCCAGTACCAGTCTGTCCGGTAAAAACACCGGATCCAGAAGAATAAGGCCCGCAAACGCCGCTGGCAGGCGCGCAGCCGCCAGCGTGGCGATGGTGGCGCCCATACTGTGGCCCATGACCCAGACCGGCTCGTCGTACAGTTTGTCCATAACCTGTAACAAGTCGTCGCAGAACAGCTTCCAGCGCAGGCGCCGAGGCGGCTCCCGTCCGGCCCACAGCGGGCGATGCTCCAGAGCCTGTATTTCGAAATGCGGTGCCATAGCTTCAAACAGCATCCGATAGCTGCCGGGCGGGTAGCCGTTGGCGTGCGCAAAGAGCAGCGGTATGCCGCTGCCACCCATCGGCACAATCACCGGTTCCATTGCATGTTTCTCCTCACATTGCGGCTGCGCGCCGGAAAGAAACGACGTCTGTTTCCCCGGAGCCTCGCGGGCACTGCTATTCTCGCCGCACGGATATGGATGAACACGGTCCCCGGGGCCTCGACTGGCGAAACACCCTCGGGTTGACCATGACAAGTCTGTAGATGGGCACGGGGATTTACTACCTGCTCATGATAGTCGGCTGGGATCAGTTCGTGCATCTGCCGACCGCCGATACCGGCAGTTTTTTCGAAGGCGCCTTCGCACCACTGGCCTTCCTATGGTTGGTTATCGGACACTTTATGCGGCAAAAAGAAATTACTGCCAACAACCGCGCGATCAGCATGCCGGAGCAGAGTACCCGGCGGCTTGAACTCCATTAACGACGGGATTCCTACTTCAAGCTGCTCACACTGGTTCAGGATCAGTTGGGCAACATCGCCTCCTTCCACTACATTTCCCTGTTCGGACCGACCGGCAACAACGAAGTCAGTCTCGAGGAGTTCTCCAACCTGCGCTCGGAAGCGGGCACGGGGGACCACTCATTATTTATCCGACGCCTCATAGCGGCGGCAAATCATCGGGATGAACCAGACGCACTGCACACGATGTTTTACGGCACGGAGATTCGCGCTCGCCACAGTGATAACTTCAAGCGAACCTTCGGGCGCGTCCTCAAGGCCGCAGACGCCGTGGATACAGATGAGATCATGCGCGAAGCGCTATTGGAAGGCGCGGCCGCCGGCATGCTGTATCGTATTATCCACCATATATCAGGCGAAGAGCCCATGAACCCCATCACCGCGCAGAGTACGAATGCCGTGCCCCTCAGAACATCCAGCTCAGCTGAGTAAACAGATCTATTCGTGCTGGGGGATCAGGAGATTGCCCAGACCACTGGTACTAAAGGGCTGCCAATCGTCCACGCTCTGCCTTAGGCGATCAGCAACGATGTACCACACGGAGGGGTTGAGAGTCATACCGCAGTGGCTGCCGCGGACACGAATATTCTGGCTAACACTCGGGGCATAATCAGCACTTTGCACCGCCGTACGCCAGTTGACGATACCATCCCCCTTTGAATAGATCGCGGTGGTCGGTACGGGTGGGGCCCAGTGCAGTTCATCCATTACCACGGGAATATCCTCGCTGGGGTTTAGGGCAGCGAACAGCCGAGCCGGATAGGATCCGCTCATGCGCCCACGACCAAAAGGACTCCCCAAAGACACGACCTGACGGACCAGGCTGGGCTCCTCACGGGCCAGTTCCCGGGCAAAGATTCCCCCGAGGCTGTGCCCCACTAGCGTCAGCGGCTGACCGTATCTGTCCGCCAGTGTATGAAGGCGCTCCATGAGGCGGGTCAGGGCGGCATCGCGAGGCCCAAGATTACGGCCCAAGCCCCAGCCGTGCACCGCATAGCCCAGACTCCCCAGAAAGCGGCGAAAAGAGGCATTGTAAGCGTCGGAAGCGAGAAAACCCGGAAGCACCATCACCGGGTGCCCATCGCCGCGCGGCAACTTATTCAGTAACTGGCGGACCGTGGCAAGTGATATGACGTCAACAGCGACGCGCTGAAACTCCGTGAGCGCGAGCCAGGCTGCTGGTGGCGGCAGGTAATGTGGATCAACAGTTTCGGCGCCGGGCAGTGGTACGCCCTCGAAAAACGCCATGCGGCTGGTTGCCATCGATTCTCCCTGCAGCACCGCTCTGGGGGCCGCTTCTGCACACCATTATTGTGTGGCAGAGCATACAGCCCGAGGCGGAGGTAGCAACCCCTCGGGCGCGGCAAAGTGCACCGGCGTCGATCAGGTCACAGGCCACCGGGAATCGGGACAAGCAAAGGAAGACAAGCAGAGCGCAAACGGCTGTGTGACTAAGGTCTGGCTAGTGCGGAATCAAAAAAAGTGAGCCGGAGACCGGCCCACCTTGCTGGGTGCACGCTGCTTTGGGATGCCGCCTAGAGGCGGGAGAATTCGCGGTTCAGCTTGAAACGCCGCGAGGTGACATAGGTCTCCATATCCTCGACCCGTCGCAGCGCCTCATCGAGGCGCTCCCGGGCTCGCGCAAGACGAACGCTGGCACTATCGCTGTAGTGAAACAGCCGCCGCGGCCGATAATCATGGCTGCGCTCGTCGTATTCCATCTCCGGCCCGTAGCCGTCGTCGCTATTGGCCGCCTTCTCGGCAAAAGCCTGGTCCGCCGCCTCGCGATCGCGGCGGCGTATCTCGCCCTCGGCGGGACGTGGGCTGAGCAGCACGTACCCGGCCACATAGGCCCAGATAGCCAGGGAGCCCGTGAACAGGAAGGCGCCGACAAACATCAGTCGCACCGCCCAGTCCGCCACATCCCAGTAGTCTGCCAGACCCGCCGCGACACCACAGATCTTGCCGTCGGTACGGTTGCGGTACAGCCCCATGCCCCAGCCGCGGCTGCGGCGCCCGCGAAACTCCTGATAGCGACGCTTACCGGCGCGGCCTGGACGCCGACGCCTGCGACCTTCACCCCGATTGTATTTACTCATTACGCATTCCTCCCTGCGCTGTCCTGCTTGGAGTTTTCCCGCCAGTCGCCGTGATCCGCATCCAGAATCGACTCCAGAGTCCGGATGCGTTCGCCGAGCTTGTCCACCGTCACCAGGATCTGCTCTACGTTTTCGCGATCCTCGCTGTTGAGACTGCGACTGGAGCGATTGAGACTGCGGTAATGCAGCGCGATCCAACATGGCGCCACGATCACCATAAAAAGAATCGTCGGCACAAACATGAAGTCAAAAAAATTCATTAGCCGTTCCCCGGTCTAGGAGGGTAATGCTCCCATCGTGCACTATCTTCGATGGGAGCGAAATGGGCCTAGTGGCTGCCGCCCGTATTGCCGAGCTCCGCCTTGAGCCGTTCCAGTTCGGCGGTGATTCGCTCATCTTCTTCCAGCGCGTTAATTTCTGCCGCCAGCGACGGCGCGACGTCCCGGCCCATATCCATAACTTCAAGCTGGCTTTCCAGATTGTCCATCCGCCGCTCAAAGTGCTCAAAGCGTCCGAATGCTTCATCCAGCGCCTCACGATTCACCTGGCGCTTGACCTTGATTCGAGATTCCACGGTCTGGGTGCGCATCAACAGGGCCTTCTTCTTGGCCTTGGCGTCGTTCAGCTTGGCCTGCAGCTTGGCGATCTCGTCGTTGAGTTGGTCAATGTGATCGTCAGTGACCGCCAGCTCACTGCTCATCGCGTCCAGTTCTTCCTGGATTTCACGTTTTTCCTGCAGCGCCGCCCGGGCCAGGTCCTCGCGGCCCTTGGACACAGCCAGCCTCGCCTTGTCCTCCCAGCTGCGGACTTCCGCCTCTAGCTGTTCCACGCGACGTGCGGCCGCCTTGCGATCCGCGAGCACCCGTGCGGATGAGCTGCGTACCTCTACCAGCGTGTCTTCCATCTCCTGAATGATCAGGCGGATCATCTTGTCCGGATCTTCCGCCTGGTCGAGAAGTGAATTGAGATTCGAGTTAATGATGTCGCTCATTCGCGAAAAAATACCCATGCTTACTCTCCTTGCAAGTTGCCGAGGGTGGAGGTCGCGCGTTTGCGCTCATCACCCGGTGCTGAAATCAGATTGACGGCTTCCACCACGGCTATCACCTGCAACAGCGTCAGCAGCGCCATCGACGGCCCTGTCAGCGCTGCTATTCCGCTGGCGACGACACCCAGTGCCAGATAAATCGTCAGACGGTCAGGTTGCATGGCTTGGTCCCGCTTGTTTCCAAATATTCTGCGGTAAACCTTACAAGACACACGCCAGATACTAGACTATCTATTAAAAACAATGAGTTAAAGGTCTTGTGGGAATATTTGTCTTACTTAACAATAGAATTAAAGTTAATTAACACCTTAAGTAAATAGCGTTATTAACCTTAATACGGTATTTTTTACCCATGTCAAAGAAACAAGAAAATATGCTGGGGGAATCGACGGCGCTGACTGAAACCCTCGACCACCTGTCATTGCTCGCCACTATCAATCGCCCCGTGCTGGTGATCGGTGAGCGCGGCACTGGCAAGGAACTCGCCGCTGAACGACTACACTTCCTGTCACCGCGTTGGGGGGCCCCCTTTATCAAGGTCAACTGCGCTGCCATGAGCGAGACCCTGCTGGAGAGTGAGCTCTTCGGTCATGAGGCCGGCGCCTTTACCGGCGCCACGCGGCAGCACCTGGGACGCTTTGAGCGCGCCGACGGCGGCACACTGCTGCTCGACGAGATCGGCACTACCTCAGCGGCCCTGCAGGAGAAATTGCTGCGCCTGATTGAATACGGCGAGTATGAGCGCGTCGGCGGACAGCGCACGTTGCAGGTAGATGTCCGCGTCGTCGGCGCGACCAACGCGAACCTCCCGCAGATGGCCCGTGAGCAGCGTTTCCGGGCCGACCTCCTGGATCGCCTCAGTTTTGATGTGGTGCATATGCCGCCCCTGCGCGAGCGCGGAGAAGATATAGAAATTCTGGCGCGTCACTTCGCCATGCAGATGAGCGCGGAGCTCGGTTGGCCTCTGTTCCCGGACTTTAGCCCGGCGGTTCGGGCGCAGCTGTTAGCCTACCCCTGGCCCGGCAATGTGCGCGAACTCAAAAATGCCGTAGAGCGATCACTGCATCGCTGGGGCGATCCCGATAATCCGCTCGGCGAGCTGCTGATTGACCCCTTCAAAAGTCCTTACGGGCATCCGCTCGCGAGCGCGGCTGAGGCAGGCCTCAACCCCCTCGGCGCGCTGCCGGTGGAAGCAGCTGACGGCAGCGATCGCAGCAGTATCCGCAGCGTGGAACAACTGGACGCGCATGAAACTGCGGCCTTACAGAGCGACACCCTGGACCTGCGCGCGGCCGTAGACGACTACGAGCGACGCCTGGTTGCGCAAGCGCTCATACGCGCAGCCAATAGTCAGCGGCGCGGAGCAGAAGCGCTGGGGCTCAGCTATGACCAGATGCGCCATCTCGTGCGCAAACACGGCCTGCGCAGCCGCAAGGCGCGTGGCGACACCCCGCCGAAAAGCTGAAGCAAGTCTCCGGGGCCGTCGCGGAATCTCCAAGCGCCTACCCACTGGAGGTAATTCCCCTGCGGCCTGGGGCGCGTTAGCCTATGTACCTCAAAAATTAACAGTTCACAGGATGACCTTATGGCAGTTTTCCTTCAGGACCCGACACTACTGAAAACCCAGGCGTACATCGATGGTCAATGGTGCGACGCCGATGACGGCAAACAGATGCCCGTGCGCAATCCGGCCAACGGGGAAACGCTGACAGAAATAGCCAGTGTAGGTGCCGCCGAGACCCGCCGTGCCATCGAGGCGGCAGAGCGTGCCATGGCGAGCTGGCGGGTTCTTCCCGCCAAGGGCCGCGCGCAAATTCTGCGCCGCTGGTTTGATCTCATCATGGCGCATCAGGAAGACCTGGCCGTGCTGATGACCGCCGAGCAGGGTAAACCGCTGGCCGAATCGCGGGGCGAAGTTGCCTACGGCGCGGCCTATGTAGAATGGTTTGGAGAAGAAGCCAAGCGGCTCTACGGTGACGTGATACCGGGCCCCTCCGCCGACAAGCGCATCGTCTGCATCCGCCAGCCGGTCGGCGTTGTCGCGGCCATCACGCCCTGGAATTTCCCCATTGCGATGATCACCCGCAAAGCGGCGCCGGCGCTGGCAGCCGGCTGCAGTATCGTAATTAAACCCGCCAGCGAGACGCCCCTGTGCGCCCTGGCGCTTGCGGAGCTTGCGGAGCGCGCGGGCATACCGGCTGGTGTACTTAACGTTCTAGCCGGCTCCGCCGGGGCTATAGGCGGCGAAATGACGGCCAATCCCCTGGTGCGCAAGCTGACCTTCACGGGATCCACGCCTATCGGCAAGCTTCTCGAAGCGCAGTGCGCCGACACGATGAAGAAAACTTCCATGGAACTTGGGGGTAATGCACCGTTTATTGTCTTCAATGATGCGGACATCAATGCCGCCGTTGACGGCGCCATCATTTCCAAATACCGCAACGCGGGGCAGACCTGCGTCTGTTCGAACCGCATGCTGGTGCAGAGCGGAATCCACGACGAGTTCGTCAGCGCCCTGGTGGAACGCACGCGAGCGCTGAAGGTCGGTGAGGGTACCGTTGAGGGCGTTATGGTTGGCCCACTGGTCAACAACAAAGCCGTACAGGACGTCGACGCGTTGGTGCAGAGCTCCATAGCGGCCGGCGCCACGGTCGCCCTCGGCGGAGGCCCGCACCCCCTCGGAGGGAATTTCTATGCGCCGACGATTCTCACTGAAGTAAGCGACCAGATGTCGGTCTTTCGCAACGAAATTTTCGGACCGGTAGCGCCGGTCCTGCGCTTCGACACCGAGGAGGAGGCGATCGCCATGGCCAACGACACGGAATTCGGCCTGGCCTCCTACTTCTACACCCGGGACATCGGCCGGGTCTGGCGCGTCGCCGAAGCCCTGGAGTACGGCATAGTCGGCATCAATGAAGGCATCATCTCCAACGAAATGGCGCCCTTTGGTGGTGTTAAGGAATCCGGGTCTGGTCGCGAGGGCTCACACTACGGCATGGATGACTACACCGAGATCAAATACATGCTCATGGGCGGCCTCTAGGGGCGGCGCTGGCAGCCGGGAAAACTGCAGAGCATCTCGAAGAGCAGGTTCGCCGCCAGCAGCGCGGTGTTGCCGGTCGTATCATAGGGGGGCGACACCTCGACGAGGTCAGCAGCAACCATATTGAGACCGTGCATACCGCGGATAATCTCCAAACCCTGGGAACCACTCAGGCCACCCGGCTCGGGGGTTCCGGTACCGGGCGCGACGGAGGGATCGAGCCCATCGATATCAAAACTCAGGTACACGGGTCGCTGTGGCCCGATTTGCTCGCGCACCTCGGCCATCAGCGGGTCGAGGGAACGATACCAGCACTCCTCTGCAGGCACGATGCGCACGCCCCGCTGCCGCGCCCAGTCAAAATCGTCGGCTGCGTAGCCGGTGGCACGCAGTCCGATCTGAACCATCAAAGACGGGTCTATAAGCCCCTCCTCAATGGCCCGACGAAAGATCGTGCCGTGGGTAATCGTCTCCCCGAACATCTGATCATTCATATCCGCATGAGCGTCGACGTGCACCACAGCCAGAGGCCCGTGGCGCTTCGCCTGCGCACGCAGTATCGGCAGGGTAACCGTGTGATCTCCACCCATGGCGAGAGTCTTGGCGCCAGCGCCTAACAAGCTGTCAAAGTGTGCCTCGATAATGGCAATCGACTTCTCAAGGTTGTAGGTATTAAGGGCAACATCCCCGGTATCCGCTATTTGAAAAGAATCGAAGGGCGCGGCGCGGGTAGCCATCCCATAGGGGCGCACGAGCACCGATTCCGCACGAATCTGGCGCGGCCCATAGCGGGATCCCGCACGGTTACTCGTACCGCAGTCCAGCGGTACGCCGACAATAGCGATATCCAGCCCCTCGGCCCCGCGCTGCACGGGCAGGCGAAAACAGGTGGCGATACCGGCGAAACGCGGCATCTCGTTGCCCGAAAGGGGCTGATTAAACTCGCTCATGGAAAATCTCCGTCAACCGCGGCATGCGGGCTCTTTCAGGCCAGGGTCTGGCGCAGCGCGGCATGCCAGGACGCCAGTCGCTGTCGACGCTTTGCGGGACTGATGGCTACCGTGAAATCCCGCTCTTTTTGCCAGATACGCTTGATCTGGGCGGGACTTTTCCACAAACCGACTCCCAAGCCCGCGAGGTAACTGGCGCCAGCCACGGTGGTTTCCAGCATACGCGGGCGAACCAGCTTGCGCCCGAGATAATCGGCCTGGCATTGCATCAGCAAGTCGTTGGAGGCGGCGCCGCCATCCACGCGCAGTGGCTTCATGCGTTTGCCAAAATCCCTCTCCATACACTGCAGTATGTCGACGTTCTGCAGGGCCATAGCGTCCAGGGTCGCGCGCGCGATATGACCGCGCTCGCTGCCGCGGGTGAGGCCGCTGATGATACCGCGTGCATCCGGCGCCCAGTGCGGTGCGCCCAGCCCGGTCAGTGCGGGAACAAATTCAACGCCCCCATGATCGGGCACGGTGCCGGCCAATGCTTCTATTTCCGGCGCCTTGCGAATCAATTGCAGCCCATCGCGCAGCCACTGCACGGCGGCACCGCAGACAAAGGCACCGCCCTCCAGCGCGTAGACGGGCGCCTCTTGTCCGGACAGCTGCCAGGCACCAGTG
>JBLIIW010000152.1:0-9440 GCA_047635315.1 Halieaceae bacterium
GCGACCGGCCCCGGTCGACCCCGCGCCCAATCCGACGGCGGCGGCAAGGCCACAAGATAGCGCGCTACCCGTGCTCCGATTCCGCCTGGCGGTTGTGCTGGTGGCGGGGCGACTGTGGCTGGAGGACCTTGGTGATGAGGCCCTGGCACGCGATCAGGTGCAGCTCATTGCCGCTCTGGGACGCGCGCTCGAACACCCGAATATCTCGGACGCGCCGCCGCGCGTGACGCAGTTCGAGTGGCCCTTACACAACAACCCGCAGCTGGATCGCGGGTCCGAAGAGGCGACGGCCTCCCTACAGAGTTTCCTGCTTCGGCAGATTGATGATCAGCCTTGTGAGGAACTGATGTGTCTCGGCGCGCGCGCCTCCACACTGCTTGAGCATGTTGAGCTGCCCTGCGCTTCCCGCCAGCTTCCCGCCAGTCGCGATATGCTGCAAAACCCGGATCTGAAGCGACAGCTTTGGCGGGATATTCGCGCCTGAGCGCCGCGCCGCGCTGTGCCGTTCCCGGCGACCTGCCCGGTATTCAGGCCATGGATCGCGAGCTGTCTCCGGTGTTTAGCCAAGCGCGGCACTACGAGGCGTTGCTCAGTAGCGGCGGTTGCCTCTTGGTGATCAATGGCGCGGCAGATGAGGTAGTAGCTTTTGCCGCCTGTAGCCGCGTGCTGGACGAAGCGAGCCTGCTGAATCTTGCTGTGGCACCGTCTTCACGCGGTGGTGGGCTGGGACGGCAACTGCTGGAAGCTATGTGTCGCCTGCTGCATGACGATGGCGTGCAACGGCTTTTTTTGGAAGTGCGCGCAGCTAATCTGCCTGCGCGCGCTCTTTATCGCTCAATGGGATTTACCATCGATGGGCAGCGCCGCAACTACTACCGCAGCCTCGATGGCGAAGGTCGCGAGGACGCTATTATGATGAGCTGTCAGTTTGGGTTAATGGGGGCAACGTGTGAAAGTTCTTGAAGCCGGTGACTGGAGTTTGCTGTTGCCACCCGAGTGGATTGCCGAGCGCGATGATGAGAGCATCATCATCGCCGATCGGGACGAGGTGGGTTGTCTGGAGCTCAGTGAGCTGCGCAAGGAGCGCGGTCTTTTTGACGAGTCGGATATTCACAGTCTCACGGACGATGAGTCGCTGCACTGGACCCCGGTGTCCTGTGGCAGCTTCAGCGGCCTGCAGGGAACACTGACGGAGGAGGGCGCAGCGATCCGTGAATGGTACATCTACGCGGCGGACCTGCTGCTCTATGTGACCTACAGCTGTGAGCTGGAGAATCGCGGTATGGACGATGCCGCCGTTGACGACATCCTCGGCACGCTCAGTGTCGATCCGGACAGGGTGGCGCCCGCTGCCTAGCTGATCGTTCCGGTAACGCGTACACGTTTGCCGCCGCGCTCCAGGGGTGCGGCCCGGGCAGCGGCTCGCTTCTCAATCTGCGTGTCGATCAGATTTTTCAGGGCAATGAGAAAGCCGGTGAAGATGAACGCACCGGGTGGCAGGATGGCGAGCAGAAAAGGCTGGTAGTCCTCAAAGAGGACGATTTTCCAGCTTGCTGCGGAGGGACCAAACAGCAGGTTCATATTGGCGAAGAGCGCGCCTGTGCCGCTCAACTCGCGCAGCGCTCCCAGTACCACGAGTACTGCGCCGAAGCCCAGGCCCATGGTCAGTCCGTCGTACAGGGAGGGTAGAACCGGGTTTTTGCGCGCGAAGCCATCGGCGCGCCCGAGAATCACGCAGTTGGTGGTTATCAGGGGCAGGAAGATGCCTAGAATCTCGTAGAGCTCGTAGCTGTAGGCCTGCATCAGCAGTTCGATACAGGTGACGGCGGCGGCGATGATCATCACGAAGGTGGGCAGGCGCACGGCATCGGAAGTGACGTTGCGGATCAGCGATACCGCGGTATTGGAGGTCACCAGAACAAAGCAGGTCGCGACCCCGAGGCCGAGCGCGTTGACTACGCTGCCGGTTACTGCAAGCAGGGGGCACAGGCCTAGCAACTGCACGATCGCCGGGTTGTTTTTCCACAGACCATTGATAGAGAGTTGTCCGTAACTGGTATCGCTCATGATCTGGTTTCCGTCATTTGTTGCGGTCGGCGCTCGCTTACGGCGGTCCGGGTAGTATTACGCGACCCTTCTTCTTTAGCATCCGCCGTACCTTGCCCCGCTTCCGCCCCATCATCTGCCGCGCTGTCTGGCGCGCCAAAGAGCGCGCGCTGATGAGTTCTGGCATATTGCAGCACGCGCGCCGTGGCTCGCACCACCGCCCGCGGCGTGATGGTAGCCCCGGTAAACTGATCGAAGTCACCGCCGTTCTTTTTCACGGTCCAGCGATCCGGCAGGGGGTCGGTTAGTGATCGGCCGCGAAAACCCTCGACCCAGTCGGATTTTCTGTGATCTACCGCATCGCCAAGACCCGGTGTTTCCCGGTGCTCCAGAACGCGCAGACCGGCGATCGTGCCGTCCCGATTAACTCCCACTACGAAGTCTATAGGCCCGCTGTAGCCGTCCGGCGCCCGCGCGGGAATCAGGGCCGTGCGCGCAACCCCTGCCAGGCGCGCGATATAGATCGGCTTTGCGGTGTCCAGCTGCAGTAGCGGGTCATCGGCGTCGGCCATGATTGTATCGTCCAAAAGCGAATTATCGTGCAGGTGCCGGGGCACGATTTCCAACAGGGCTTTCTCCGCGGCGGCGCGTCGGGCGACGGCTATGGCGTCCCGGGTACCCAGGAACGTCGAGGCGACGAGCAGGGAAGTGAGCAGGGCAAAGCCGGCCAGCAGCAGGCCGTTGCGGGTTATGGCTACGCTCAGCTCCCTCATTCACCGCCCCCCTTCGACTGCCCATAAACCCGCGGCTGCGTGTAGTGGTCGATGAAGGGGGCGGCGAAGTTGGCGATCAGTACCGCAAAAGCCACCGCATCCGGGTAGTTGCCGCGCACCCGGATGAGGTACACGAGGGCGCCGATCAGCGCCCCAAAAACCAGTCTGCCGCGATTGCTGACGGCGGATGACACGGGATCGGTAATGATAAAAAAGGCCGCGAACATGCTGGCGCCACTAAACAGATGGAATAGCGGCGATCCGCCGCTGAGCGAGCTGCCCTCGTCGTAGAAAATCAGCGCGAACAGGCTCAGGGTGCCGAGCATGGCTACCGGTGCGTGCCAGGTAAAAATACGGCGATACAGCAGCCAGGCACCACCCGCAAGAAATGCCACGTTGACCCACTCCCAGCCGCGACCGGCGAAGCTGCCGAACTGCGGGTTACTGGCGTACAGATCCGCGAGTAGCTGGCCCCCATTCTGGCGCAGGAGATCCAGGGGCGTCGCCATAGTTACCGCATCAAAGGTGGCCGGGGAAAAACACGCGCGCAGCGCCTCCATAAGCCCCGGCATGGCCTCCGGGAGCGGTCGCGGCGCCGCCCAGCTACTCATCTGCAGGGGAAAGGAAATCAGCAATACCACGTAGCCGACCATGGCCGGATTGAAGGGGTTGTAGCCCAGGCCACCGTACAAATGCTTGGCGATCAGTAGGGAGAATGCAACGCCGATGAACAGCAGCCACCAGGGTGAGTAAGGCGGTAGCGCGATACACAGAAGCGTCGAGGTAACCAGCGCGCTGTAGTCACTTAAAAAGGGCTTGAGGGGCTGGCGTCGCAGGCGCAGGGCCAGGCTCTCGCAAAGCAGGGCGACGATGCCGCCGAACAGCACATTTACCAGAACGCCCGGACCAAAGAAATACACCAGCGCGGCGATGCCCGGCAGGGTTGCCAGCAGCACCGCGCGCATCACTCCCGCGGTGGAGAGCGGGCCGTGCGTATGCGGCGAGGTGATCTGCAACAGACTCATGCGTCGCTGCCAGTCGCACTTGCCTGCGGTTCTTCAGCGCGCGCGGCCGCAAGTTTTTTCTCGGTGGTTTTTATCGCGCCTTGCAGGGCGGCAGTGATTGTCGAGTCCGAACCGTCGTCCTGGGCCAGCTGGGTCCGGGCCTTCTCCAGCCGGGTCGCGATGCGTTTGAGTTTCTCCTTGTGCGCATCCCCGGCGCCTGCAGGAGAGGCCGCCTGCGCGGCCTTGCGTGCCTTGGCCCGCTCTATGGCAGCCTGAATCGGATCCGCTGCGCCGCTCCCGCTCTCGGCGGCCTTGGCGACGGCGGCGCGCTTGCGCGCGGCCCGGCGCGCCTCTTTTTCTTCGGCTTCGCGCGTCACGCGGGCCTGTCGCGCCTCGAAACGCGTCCGCGCATGCTCGGACTTTGCCGTTTCTACCCGCTGTTCCCGTATCGCCGACTTGGAGGCGCGGTAGTACTGCACCAGAGGGATATGACTGGGGCAGACATAGGAACAGGCCCCACATTCAATGCAATCGAAGAGCGAATGCTCCTCCAGACGCTCCAGTTCGCGGGAGCGCGAATACCAGTAAAGCTGCTGCGGCAGCAGGTGTGCGGGACAGGCCTCGGCACAGAGACCGCAGCGGATGCAGGCCTGGGCCGGTGCTGGATCAGGCAGCTCCGCGGCGGTGGGCGCCAGTATGCAATTGCTGGTCTTGATGATCGGGCACTGCGGGTCGGGCATGGTCACCCCCATCAGGGGGCCACCCATTACCAGGCGCTGCCCGGCTTGCGGTTGGTGCTCCGCCTGTTCCAGCAGGAACTGCATCGGCGTTCCAAGAAGCACCTCGAAATTCCCCGGGGCGTGCACGCTCTCGCCAGTGACGGTAGTGATGCGACTGACCAGGGGTTTACCCTCGATCACCGCGTCCCTGACGGCCACGGCGGTGCCAACGTTCTGGCACAGAACGCCGATATCCGCGGGCAGACCACCGCTGGGCACCTGCTTGCCGGTGAGTATTTCTATGAGTTGTTTTTCCCCGCCCGAGGGGTATTTGGTGGGGAAGACAATGAGTTCGATATCCGGGTGGTGCACAAGCTGCGACTGCAGGGCTGCGATGGCCTCGGGCTTGTTGTCCTCGACGCCCAACAGAATGTTCGATGATCCAGCGAGGTAGGCGAGAATCTCAGTGCCGGTGAGCAACTCAGCGGCGCGCTCACGCATGAGGAGGTCGTCAGCTGTGATATACGGTTCGCACTCGGTGCCGTTGATGATCAACGTGTCTATGGATCCTGAGGCATTCCTGGGGAGCTTTAGGGCGGTCGGAAAGCCGGCGCCGCCCAGTCCGGCAATACCGGCATCAAAAATGTGCGCGCTCAGGATGTCCCGGGGAACGCTGCGGTAATCGTCGATCGGTTCCAGCGCCTGCCATTCATCGCGGCCGTCGCAGTCAATAACAATGCACAGGGCCGTTAGCCCGGACGCGTGCGGGACGATGCGCGGCTCGATTGCCCCTATGGAACCGGATGTGGGGGCATGGATCGGCAGCCCGGAGAGGTCCGTAAGCCGCTGGCCGCCGAGTACCCGCTGTCCGACCTCAACGAGCACTCTCGCCGCAGCTCCGATGTGCTGGCTGAGCGGCAGTACCAGTTGCTGCGGGATGCCCGCCAGGCGGATCGGTGTCCGGTTGGAGCGGGACTTCCGCTGCTGTGGATAGATCCCGCCGTGAAAGTCGTGGACCCGCCTCATGCGACGTGGGCCTGCTGTGTATCACTGGCGATGATGTCCATGCGGCCGGTGCCTGCCACCGGCAGATCCCAGTGCCAGCTCTGCAGCGTCTGCGGTGGTACGCGCATCTCGATACAGTCCACCGGACAGGGCTCAACACAGAGATCGCAGCCCGTGCATTCGGCCGCTACCACCGTGTGCATCTGCTTGGCGGCGCCGACAATGGCGTCCACCGGACAGGCCTGTATACATTTGGTGCAGCCAATGCAGTCTTCCTCAATGATGTAGGCCACGGCCGTTGCCGATTCCTCGCCGTGTTCCTCATCTAGGGGTGGTGCCTCGACATCGAGGAGATCGGCCAGCGCCTGTATACCGGCTTCCCCTCCCGGAGGACACTTGTTAATGGCTTCGCCGGCGGCTATTGCCTCCGCATAGGGCCTGCAACCGGGATAGCCGCACTGCCCGCACTGTGTTTGCGGGAGAATTCCGTTGATCTGGTCTGCGATAGGGTTACCTTCCGCGCGAAAGCGGATAGATGCGTAACCGAGGAGGCCGCCGAACACCACGCCAAGCGCGAGCATCGCCAGGAGTGCAGCGAGCAGCGGGTAACTGTCTACCAGCGCGGACATCGTCAGACCAGTCCGGCGAAGCCCATGAAAGCCAGGGACATCAGTCCCGCTGTCACCATACCGATTGCTGCACCGGAGAAGGGCGCGGGGACGTCGGCGGCGGTAATCCGCTCGCGCATCGCCGCAAACAGTATCAGCACCAGAGAGAATCCCAGGGCGGCGCCAAAGCCGTAGAGCAGCGCTTCGATAAAGCTATGGCTTTTATTCGTGTTGATCAGTGCTACGCCCAGCACGGCGCAGTTGGTGGTGATCAACGGCAGGTAGACCCCCAGTACCCGGTGCAGGAGGGGGCTTGATTTGCGCACTACCATTTCCGTGAACTGCACGACCACCGCGATGACGAGGATGAAGGCGATAGTCTTCAGATAGGTCAGGCCCAGCGGCACCAGCAGGTATTCGTAGGTGAGATGGCTGCAAGCGGAGGCCAGCGTCAACACAAAGGTGGTGGCCATGGACATGCCCATGGCGGTTTCCAGCTTGTTGGACACACCCATGAAGGGGCACAGTCCGAGGAACTGCACCAACACGAAATTGTTGACCAGAATGGCGCCAATCAACAGCAGCGAATAATCCGTCAGCACCTTGTTTCCCGCGCGGCGCATCGCCCAGTGGCTGGCCGCTCACTCATTATTCGGTTAATGAAAAGCCCCTGCCAAATCAAGAGTGAGTACGGCGAGGACTCCGAGCAAGCGGCCATGGTAGGCAGATTGTTTTTGATAAACAATGTGTTGCTGCCTACTTCAGGGGCAATAATTGATCCTGTTCAAGTGATACGCATGCCCGGTTTGGCGCCGCTGTCGGGTGTCAGCAGATAAATCTCGCTGTCGCCCTCACCGGCGGCCAGGACCATACCCTCAGAAACCCCAAAGCGCATCTTGCGCGGTGCGAGGTTAGCTACCAGTACGGTCAGGCGGCCTTCGAGATCGGCGGGCTGGTAGGCAGCCTTGATGCCCGAGAAGACCTGGCGGGTGCCGAGTTCTCCCACGTCCAGGCTCAGGCGCAGCAGTTTGTCCGCGCCCTCGACAGCCTCTGCACTGACGATACGGGCAACGCGCAGATCGACTTTCTGGAAATCGCGGATATCCAGCGCGGCGTCCTTGGGAGCACCGTCTGCCTGCACCGCCGGCGCCGGTGGGGGCACATCGGCGGTCACCGCATTCCGGTTTGAATCGATCATACGAGCGACGACTTTCGCATCTACACGAGTCATCAGCGGCGCGAAGGTCGACAGTTCATGATCCAGCAGTGGATGCTCCAGGGCGGCCCAGTTCAGTTCGCAGCACAGGTAGCGTGACGCGCGCTCCGCCATGCGCGGCAGTACCGGTTGTAAATAGATCATCAGCATACGGAAGCAGTTAATTCCCGTACTGCAAACAGCGTGCACCGCTGCCGCCTGCAGTGGATCCTTAACCATCAACCAGGGTTTGTGGTGGTCGATATACTGATTCGCGCGGTCTGCCAATTCCATGATCAGGCGTATAGCGCGCCCGAATTCCCTATTTTCATAGGCGGCCGCAATCCCCTCGCCGGCGGCGGCAAAGTCGGCGATGAGTTCGGCCTCACTCAGCTCTGTGGTCAGTCGGTTGCCATGGTTCTTCTTTAGGAAGCCGGCGCAGCGGCTGGCGATATTCACCACTTTGCCGACCACATCAGAGTTTACGCGCTGCACAAAATCTTCCAGGTTCAGGTCGATATCGTCCACGCCGGGGCCGAGCTTGGCCGCGAAGTAGTAGCGCAGATATTCCGCATCCAGATGATCGAGATAGTGGCGAGCGTTGATGAAGGTGCCGCGACTCTTGGACATTTTGGTGCCATTAACTGTCAGGAAACCGTGTACAAAAACCCCGCTGGGCGTACGCAGTTCCGCCGAGTGCAGCATCGCGGGCCAGAAAAGGCCGTGGAAATTAATGATGTCCTTGCCGATGAAGTGGTAGAGCTCCGTGTCGCCACCCAGCTGCCAGAAGGGGTTAAAATCGATGCCTTCGCGATCGCAGAACTGCTGAAAGCTCCCCATATAGCCCACGGGCGCATCCAGCCATACGTAGAAATACTTGTCGCTTTCTCCGGGAATCAGAAAGCCAAAATAGGGCGCGTCGCGACTGATATCCCATTCCTGCAGGCCGCCCTCGGTCCATTCGCGCAGCTTGTTGGCGACCGCCTCTTGCAGGGTGCCGGAGTCGATCCACTCGCGCAGCATGTCGGCGAACAGGGGCAGTCGGAAGAACAGGTGCCGCGACTCGCGCTCAACCGGGCGCGCGCCGGACAGCGCGGAAACCGGGTCGATAAGCTCTGCGGGTGAGTAGGTGGCGCCACAGGCCTCGCAATTGTCGCCGTACTGGTCCGGCGTACGGCATTTGGGGCAGCTCCCTTTGATAAAGCGGTCGGCCAGGAACAGGCCTTTTTCCGGATCGTAGGCCTGGGTGATCTCCCGGGCGCTGATATGCCCGTTCGCCTCAAGTCGCGTGTAGATGCGTTCCGCCCAGATTCGGGTTTCTTCCGAATGGGTGCTGTGAAAGTTGTCAAAGCTGATGCCGAACTCTGCGGAGGCACTGTTGTGCTCCGCATACATCGCATCGATTTGCTCCTGGGGACTGATGCCCTTGCTCTCGGCGGTGAGCATGATGGCCGTGCCATGCGCGTCGTCGGCGCACACGTAGTAGCACTCGTGGCCCCGGGAACGCTGAAACCGTACCCATATGTCCGTTTGTACCTGCTCGAGCATGTGCCCGAGATGGAGCGCGCCGTTGGCATAGGGGAGGGCACTGGTGACCAGGATGCGCCTGGTTTGGGTCATGGGGAGAGGTCCGCTGCTGCGAGGCGCGCCATAATAGCGGCTGTTCCTGGCGATTTCACGCGTTTACGTTGAGGCGGGCTGGGCCAGTACCTATACTTGGCGCTCTTTTTCGCGAGTGCGCAGTCCTATGGAAAATATCAGGCACATTGTTGCTGTCGCGTCTGGCAAGGGCGGCGTTGGCAAGTCGACCACAGCGGTCAACCTTGCGGCGGCACTCGTGCAGCGCGGGGCAAGGGTGGGTCTGCTCGATGCAGACATCTACGGCCCCAGCGTGGCGCTGATGCTCGGCATCGCCGACGGGACCCGTCCGGAGAGCCGGGATGACAAGTATTTACTGCCTGTCATGGCGCACGGGATGGCCAGTATGTCGATGGCCTATCTGGCCAACGAACGCACGCCGATGGTGTGGCGCGGACCCATGGCCAGTAGTGCCGTGGCGCAGATGCTCGAGCAGACCTTGTGGGGCGAGC
>JBLIIW010000153.1:0-9422 GCA_047635315.1 Halieaceae bacterium
CCGTTAACTCTGATGATCCCGCCTATTTTGGTGGTGACCTGCTGGAAAACTTTGCGGCCCTGGAGCTACAACTGGGCATGAGCAGGGCACAGGCCGTGCAGCTCGTGCGCAACAGTTTTGAGGCAGCGTTCCTGTCGGCGGAGCAAAGACAGGGCTTTATGACGCAGCTGGATAGCTATCTTGCCGAACACCCCTGAGCGAGCTCCGACGCTCGCCGTTGCGGTCGCCTTCCTACTGGTCTGCTGTACTGTTCTGGGACTGGCGGGCACGGACCTGGTGTTGCCGGCGGTCCCGGGTTTGCCGGCCGCCCTAGGCGGCAGCATAGAACAGGCGCAGTTGGTACTGGCAACCTTTGCCGCCGGCACCGGTGTTGGTCTGCTGTTGTTTGGAGAGCTGGGTGCGCGTCTCGATCATCGCAGCATGCTTGCGGTGGCGATGTTGTTCTACGGATTGCTGAGCGCGGCCGCAGCGCAATCCTCGAGTCTGCCGCTACTGGTTGCCCTGCGCTTTTTGCAGGGCGTGGCCGCCGCCTGCGCAGCGGTGGTGACCCCGGGTATTGTGCGGGCCCTGTTCAGTGAAAAGGGTTCCCTGCGGGCCCTGGGGATGCTCGGTAGCGTCGAATCACTGGCGCCGGCCATTGCACCGATCATCGGCGTTTGGTTGCTGGATCTCTACGGCTGGCAAGCATCGTTCTGGGTGACCGCGGTGCTCTCGCTGCTTCTTGCTGCCCTGGTACTGAAGTTTCGTGCGCTGATCCCGCAGGTGCAGGGGAAACCCTCGCGCCTGGGCTACTGGTTGCTGCTTCGCAATAAGGTATTTCAGCGCTACGCGCTCAGCCAGGGCCTTAGTCTGGGGGCTTTGCTGGCGTTCGTGTTTGCTATGCCCACCGTTTATGTGATCACGCTGGATGGCAGCATTCGCGATTTCATCGTGATGCAGCTGCTGGGTATTTCGACATTTATTATCGGGGCCAACGCCTCCAGCCATCTTGTGGAGCGTTTCGGCGTCGAAAGCACGGTGTTCTGGGGCAGTGCGGTGGCGGTACTCGGCAGCGTTGGCATGCTGCTGTACGCGCTGTTCGGCGGCAGAGAACCGTGGATGATCTGGCTGCTGTTCCTGCCGTTTAATATGGGTTTTGGTTTTCGCGGTCCGCCGGGTTTTTTTCGCGCGCTGCAGGCCTCCGACGGCGATGACGCCCGCGCATCGGCGCTGGTTATTCTCTACGTTATGTTTATCACCGCTGCCGCAACGGCGCTTATTGCTCCGCTGATTTCCCAGGGCCTGTGGCCGCCGGCGCTGGCCGCTGTGCTCCTGGGCGTAGCCTCTCTTGGGGTCCTGCGCTGGCTGCCAGGCTTGCCAGACTGACTTGCCAATTTAATAGTGCGGCGCGAGTCAGCGCTTGGCGGTTTTTTTCGCGACGTTCAGATTCCAGTCATAGTCTAGAAAGCGGATGTCCATCTCGCCGGATGCCAGGCGCTGGCGATCCCCGTCCTTGAGTTCCAGAGCGTCTGCGTAGAGCAGTACAAAAGCCTCCAGTGACCGGGCGCCACGCCAGCCGGCCTCAAAGTCTTCGCGATACCATTTGAACAGGGACGAGAGTTCCAGATCACCCTTGCGCGCGCGGTTGCGTGTGTTGTCTCCAAGGAACTGTTCGGTTTGTGCCTGCAACTGCTCCTCAAGCCGATTTGCCGCATAGGCTTCCCGGCGCAGGGAAGGGCAGCTAATGCTGGCGCAGTTTACTGCAAAGTGAATACGCGGCTCCTCAAAGTGCCCAGGAGCGCGGATCATGCCGTGCTCAATTTCATCGAGAGACAGCTCCTCTCCCAGCAGGGACACGAAGGAGCGTTTCCAGGGTGAACGCAGTAGAGAGCCCAGATCGCGTATCGACGTGAGGTCCGGGTACTCCGTAAGGATCAGGGCTACCGTAGCGGCGTTGTAGGCGTTGATCAGAAAGGCCAGCTGTTGGTTTTTTGCCCAGCCTGCATAGCGTGTTGCGTCGATCGCTGCGAGATCGTTGAGGTACGACTGCAGCGCGCCCTGTTGCCGCTGGAAACAGTCATAGTGCGCAGCCGTGCTGCTTCCGTCCGCCGTCGGCGTCACACACTGCTTGAGTAATTGCGACCAGGCGTCATGCAGCGGAGCCTGCGTCCGCGCCAGAGACTGCGCGGCCGCCCAGGGACTCAACGCAAGGCATGTTAGCGCCAGTGTGCCAAGCAGCGCTGTATGCCACCTTGCCCTGCGGTACGGTAAAAGCTGTGCGATCCTATTCATTGGTGCTTGCATCCACAGTTGCCTCGAGCCCTTTTGATCTGTATTTCCACTATTGGTTCAAAATCACCGGGTAATTACTACGCGTCGGAATCCCCCCGGCTGGCAACAGTTCAGTAGTTTGCGTCCCCGCAGGGGCTGTGCCATCTTGCGTCGCTTATGCAAAATGATCAACGGAGTGTGGCGTGGACGTACCGGTCATAGACTGCTCGCAGGATCACTACAGTGATGGGGAGATCGCGGAGGCGCTGGACAGCGCGCTGTCGCAGGTGGGCTTTATGGCACTGCGCAATCTGGGCCTGTCGCGAGCTCGCGTCGACGATGTTTTCGCTACTGTACGACGTTTTTTTGCGCTTTCCGAGGCCAGCAAACGGCGCTGTGCTTACAGCGCGGCGGCGGAGAATTTTGGCTATCAGGGGCTTGGGGAGGAGAAGCTGGATCCCTCGCGTCCGGTCGACCTCAAGGAAACCTTTACCATGCGCAACCTGCTCGATGGGGGTGCGCAGCAGCGACGCTGGCCGGATGAAGATTTTCGCGCGTCCGTGAGCACCTTTTATGTCGACGCCATGGCTGCTGCGCAGCGTTTACAGCGACTGCTTGCTCTGGCTCTGGGGGTCCCGGAGGATTTTTTTCTCAGCCGGCACAATGGAGAAAACGTGACACTGCGCCTGCTGCATTACCCCGCGGTACCTACGCAATTCGTAGCAACTCAGCAGATGGGAGCCGGGGCGCACACGGATTACGGCATGCTGACGCTGCTATTGCAGGATGAAGTAGGCGGCTTGCAGGTACAGTCGGCCGATGGGGACTGGCACGACGTGCCGCCGCGGCAGGATGCCATTGTTATTAATTCCGGCGATCTGCTCGAACGCTGGAGTAATGGTCGCTACCGGTCTACGCGCCACCGCGTGCTGCCGCGCTCCCCCTCACAAGAACGCTACTCCATAGCGCTATTTGTGGATCCCGACAGCGCGACGCGGGTGGAAGCGCTAGCGAGCTGCATCAGTGCCGGGAATCCCGCGCGTTTTCCCGCCACGACGGCCGGCGAGCATCTGCAGGAGAAGATTGAGGCAACCCACATTGCCTGACGCTGCGGCGCCCGCGCGCTCAGGATTGCGCGCGGTTTTTTCACACCCCGGTCTGCTGCTGGCTGGCGCGGCTGCCTTTGCCATGTCAACGCTGTTTAGCGCCCTCAAGCCTGTACTGCTCACGCGCTTTCTCGAGGAAACCTCTTGGGGTGAGGGTCGCGCAGGCCTGGTGGTGGCAGCGCCCTTCGTGGGAATCGCCGTATCGTCGTTGCTGTACTACCTGCACCCTCCGCGCGCCACAGTTCGCCAGTTGGGCCTGCTTCTTGGGGCGGCACTGGTGATCCTTGAATGGCTCAGCTCACGCTATTTCAGCGTATTCGCGGTCATCGTACCCATGCAGTTTGCCGCGGGCTTTTGCGTGGGCGCGCTGATGGCAGCTACCTCGCGGCTGGTGGCGGTCAGCAGCGCGCCCGACGAAAGCTTTGGTTTTATTGATATGACGGCCGTTGCGCTGATGTCGTTCATGGTCGCCGGTATCGGCGCTGCGGTCGCGGTGGGCGGGGTCAGCGGTGCCTATCGATTTGCCGCTCTACTTTCACTGGTGTACGCGGCGTTGATTGTGAGCTACGCGGAGTCGCCGTCCCTGCGCGCGCATCACGATTGTCCGCAAGGACCGATCGTGATGGGGGGCCGGCCGCTCGCCGTGATCGCCATGGGCATGCTTTTT
This sequence comes from Halieaceae bacterium, assembly GCA_047635315.1. Taxonomy (GTDB): domain Bacteria; phylum Pseudomonadota; class Gammaproteobacteria; order Pseudomonadales; family Halieaceae; genus Congregibacter. The sequence goes on from JBLIIW010000153.1 coordinate 4,024, forward strand.
GTCACCTGCAGCGGGCTCGGCTTCGCTTTTATGTTTAGCCTCGCGGGTAATCTGGGTATGGACTACGATGAGGCGGGCTCGCGCATCGGTCTGCTACTGCTTGTCTCTGCGGCGGCCTGCCAGTTCGGAGGCTGGTGCAGCGGACGTTTCGGGCCGCGCTACCCGTTACTGTGCGCATTCTTCGCCTGTGCGGGTGGCTGGTGGTTGGCCATCCACGCAGAGTCGCAAACGGTATTTATGCTAGCCCTGATCCCTGCCGTGTTCGCCCTGCAGTTTAACTTTCCCATTCTGCTGGCCCTCTCTGGCTCCCTCGATGCACACGGGCGCTGGGCGGGTATCGCCGCGCCGCTGATTACCAGTGGCTTTGCCTGGGCCGCGATCACCGCAGGACTGTTGGTTGAGCATCACGGACTCGTGTCCCTGTCCTACGCGACCCTGCTGGGTATCGGCGCTTGCCTGCTGCTCCTGTGGCCGGCGACGCGGGGGACTTGAGGTGACAGGCGCAGATCTCACTTTGTTTCGACGGCAGAGCCAGCGCGCCCTGCAGCGTCGGGACTTCGCCGGACTTCGCGAGCTATGCCGGAAGACGCGCGCGCAGTTGCCGGAGCTGGCGGATGCCTGGTTTCTCGAAAGCGTCGCTGCGGAAGCACTGCGGGACATGCGCCATGCGCTGCATACCGTTGAGCGCGCCCTGGCGCTGGATCCGCACAACAGCGAGTATCTGGTGCAGAAAGCGCGCTACCACGCGCAGGTAAATGAGGAGCAGGCAGCGATGTCCTGCTGTGACAAATCGCTGGCCCTGGGCGTGACGGCTGCCCTGCAGCTTGACACCCTGGGAGTCGTCCTCACGCGCTTTGGGGACTACGCGCGAGCGGCTGAGGTGCTTCGCCAGGCGGTGGCCGCCAACGCGGAGCACCCGCAGTTCCGCTTCAACCTGGCGGCCGCAGAACAGTTTCTCGGCAATAGCGCCGCGGCCCGCGAGCAGTATGAAGCGGTATTGCGCCTGCAGCCGACCCATGCACGTACTTACTGGGCGCTCTCAGAGCTGGAAAAAAACCAGGTTGATACGCGCCATGAAGCCGCTATGCGCGGCCTGGCCTCGCAGGCGAGTATTGGTGACCGCGATGCCCTCTACCTGGCCCATGCGCTGGCGCGTATCGAAGAGGAGCGAGGCGAGTACGGGCGGGCCCTGAGCACTCTCGCTGTGGCCAAGGCACGGCGCCGGCGGGCGCTGGCCTACGATTTCCAACAGGATGAGGCGCTCTTTGACAGCCTCTACAGGTCCTTTGATGGGGTCGGCCCGGAGCCGATCGAAGGCTGCGGGGATGAGCTCAGCCCGCTGTTTGTTGCCGGGCTGCCCAGAACGGGCACCACGCTGATCGAGCAGATACTTTGTGCTCATAGCGCTGTTGATAGTCTCGGTGAATTGCAGGCGCTCCCCCATGCTATCAAGCGCTTATCGGGCGTAGAGGGCCCTGCGGTGCTTAATCCCGCAGTGATTGAAGCGGCGGTGCAGCAACAGGACCTGGCACTGGCGGCCAGCTACCGCCGATCCTTGGATTCACGCCTGCAGACCCTGGGGGAGGGGACACGCTATTTTATCGATAAAATGCCCCTGAATTTTCTTTATGTGGGCTTCATCCTCGAGCGCATGCCCGACGCACGGGTCGTGGTGTTGCATCGCCATCCTATGGATGCCGGCTTGTCGAACTATAGGCAGCTTTTCGCTCTGGACTACTCCTACTACAACTATAGCTACGATCTCGCGGATACCGGCCGCTACGTGGCGGCCTTCGAGGGTCTGCTCGGACACTGGCGCCAACGCTATGGATCGCGCCTGCACATAGTCGAGTACGAGAGCCTCGTAGCCGACGCGGAACCGGTCGTGCGGTCGCTTTTGGATTACCTCGAATTAGCCTGGGATCCGGCCTGTCTGAGCTTCCATGAGCGACGCGGTGCCGTGGCCACTCCCAGCGGGGTGCAGGTCCGTGAGCCGCTCTACAACCGCGCAGTCGGTCGCTGGGCCCGCTATGGTGAGGTGCTGACGCCGCTCCGGGACACGCTGCTTGCTGGCGGGGTAGCTGCAAGGGAGATTTCCGGCTAGGGGCAGCGTGCCGCGGAGATCGCCGCTGACCCGGACAGCCTACTACTCCTACTCTTGCAACTCTGGTTGCAGCTTCCGCTCTGCGTATCCCGCTTGCCTGGACTCTGCGTAGGAGGGGGCGGGCAGCAATTGTTCCAGGCGATACGCCGTCTGTGCCAGCTTGTGGTCCAGCCAACGTTCACCCACGAGCGATATGCCCAGCGGCAGTCCTGCGACCGCGCCCAAGGGCAGGGTGATATGCGGATTGCCGGCGATTGCTGCCTGGGCAGCCATTCCGGGCCCGAAGAGTGCGTCTCCATTCACCGTGTCGATCATCCAGGCGGGTGATTCGGTAATGCCCACGAGCAGGTCCAGATCGTGCTCGGCAAATAATTGATCCAGACCGTCCTCGCGCATGGCGCGACGAATAGCCTCGCGTTTTTCAAGGTACTCAGCCTCGCTGTCTGCTATGTCCCGGGATTTGATAAATATAGACTGATCGAAATAGCGGAGCTCCTCCAGTGCATGGGCCTCATTGAAGGCAATCAGTGAATCCAGTTGGAGCTGCGTATGGGCGTTCGGCCGGGAAGCGAGGTAGTGGTTAAGGTCGCGGCGGAACTCATATAGTAGGACGTCGTAGGAATGTGCGGAAAATCCCTCGTAGGGTGTTATGCGAAGTCCCTGCACCAGGATTGCGCCTTCTTTCTCGAAAGCCGTTAAGGTCTTTTGTAGTTCGCGGTCGCGTCGTGGGTCGTAGCCCTGAGTGTTGGCAAAGACGCCTACACGCATCCCCTTCAGAGACGCTAGCGAGGCAACCCCGAGAAGCCCATCAACGATTGGGGCAGCAGGGCCCACATCGGGATTGGCGATCGCGGCCAGCGTCAGGGCGGCGAGTGAGACGTTCTGCGCAATGGGCCCGGCGGTATCCTGGCTGAGCGCCAGCGGGACGATGCCCGCACCGGAAACAAGACCGTGGGTTGGCTTGAAACCGACCACGCCGTTTACGGAGGCGGGACAGACAATGGACCCGCTGGTTTCCGTGCCGATGGCTACGCGCACGTAGCCCAATGCAACGGCTACCGCGGAACCGGCGCTGGAGCCGCAGGGGGAGCGTGCGCGATCCACGGCGTTGCGGGTCTGGCCACCTACAGCGCTCCATCCCGATATAGAGTGCTCAGACCTGAAGTTCGCCCACTCACTGAGATTCGTCTTTCCCAGGATAACGGCGCCGGCGTCGCGCAGCTGTCGCACCAGGTCGGCATCGCGGCCGGTCGCATTGTCGGCCAGGGCCAGGGAGCCCGCGGTGGTTGCTAACTCCAGTGATTCGATGTTGTCCTTCAGAAGAATGGGTTCCCCAATCAGCTCGGCGGCGACAGGCGGGTTCACTGGGCCGTCTTCGTCGATTGCCCGTGCCTGCGCGAGCGCAGCCTCGCGGTTCAGGGCAATGACTGCGCCGTAGTCGCCGTCGAGACTGTCAATGCGGGCGAGCGCCTTTTCTACACGCTGCACAGCGCTGGGCGCGAAGCCTTGCGCGGGGTCGGGGCTCGCCTGCGCGCTTGCGCAGAGGCTGGCAGAGAGGGTCAGGATGAAGGCTTTCCCCAGGGTGAGCGGCGCAGAGCCCGTACTGGCGTAAGGAGGACTGTCGATCATGCTTTGTTCACTCCTGCGGATTGCAGATTGCGGATTGCGGGTAGGCGACAATGCCATATGGATGATATTTTGCAAAAAAAAAGGCACTCGAAAGTGCCCTTTCCTGATTCGCCTGCGCCTAGAAGCTGTAGGTTACACGCACGCCCGCTGTACGCGGCGCACCCAGGAACTGGGCATAAGAGCGCAGAGTGAAGCCACCGATATTGTTGCCGGGACCACTTTGCTCGTCCTGCAGAAAGCGTCGCGTGCCGCGCGTACCAGAGATGTAGTACTCGTCGAAGAGGTTGTCTACAAAAGCCTGCGCCGACCAGTTTGCCTTGCTCAGTGTGGCGCTCAAATGGTGTATGTCGTAGGAGGGGATGGCCTCGCCGCCGAAGTCCGCTGGATTGCCATCTTCGTCAATCAGCGGATCTTCGTCACCACCGGTGATGTTGTAAATATCACCGGAGTAAACAAAACCGTAATTGACCGCCAGTTCAAGCTCGTTGGCGAAATAGGTTGTATAGGTCAGGTTGAAGGCGCCCTGATGTTCCGCATGACCGGGCAGGCGCGCGCCCGACAGTGCGGTGAAGTCGCCGACCAGACCGGGGGCTTCATCGACCAGTTCTGCGGTGGTGAACCCATAGCTGAGATCAGCTTCCCAGTGTTCATTGATCAGCCAGCTGGTCTGCAGCTCGAAACCTTTACTTTCCGCCGAACTGCCGTTGCCGGTGATAGGCAGGTTACCGAAGGTAGTGACCGTATCGACCTGCAGATCGCTCCAGTCGATGAAGAAGAACGCGGCGTTAATCGAAAGGGTGCCGTCCAAAAGGACACCTTTGTAGCCGAGTTCGTAGTTGTCGATCTGGTCGGGGCTGATAAACACTTCATCCGGGAGTGCGCACAGGGCCTGCGTGCCGCCGTCGATGTCTTCAGTTGTACAGGCCGGCACCGCGTTTACGCCGCCGTTGCGGTAGCCCTCGGAGTAGGTTGCATAGATCATGTTGTCTTCATCGAGATCGTAGGCAATGTTCATCTTGATCAGATTGCCCGAATCGGTGCCTACGTTCTCGCCCAGATCGATATTGATCGCATCCTGGGGCTCACCCAGGAATACCGTTTCGAAGAGGGGCAGGCCGAAACCGCTGATGTTATCGACGTCAAACTCGTAACGACGATAGCCCACTGTGGCTTCAAGCTTGTCGTCCAGGAAGCGGTAGGAAATCTCACCATAGATGGCCTTTTCCTCTTCCTTGATGAAGGTCCTGGAAATGTATTCGAGGCTGTCCGGGCGCAGTTGCACCCCGCCGAAATTGTCCACGGCAAACTGGTCAAAGCCCGGGGTGAATTCTCTCGATTCTGACTCGGAGTCCACCTCGTTCTGGAAATAGCCCACAACCCAGGAGAGCGGGCCATAGTGCTGGGATACTAGGCGTAGCTCGAAGGTGTCGGTTGATTCTTCCACGGTCTCACGAGTGAACGATGAGAAATTGGGGAAGGCCTCGTAGCCGTATTCGAAGCTCAGAAGCAGGTCTGTCTGATCGCGCTGGCCCAGTTCTTCGTAGTCGGTGCGGCCGTAGACAAAAGTGGCCTCGGCGAAACCGATATCCGCTTTGACCTCCAGACTGTACAGCTCATTGGTGTAGTCGTTGGGCTCCTCATAACGCAAACCGGATTCGTAGGAACC
>JBLIIW010000154.1:0-9406 GCA_047635315.1 Halieaceae bacterium
ACGTTCTATGGCTGGGGGACTGTCCCCGGTTTATCTGGAGGCTGTCGTACCCGCAGCGGGGAGCGTTGAAAGGCCTTGTAGAATGGCTTTTTTCACCGCGTCCGGGTCCACGCGATTGGCGTCCTGAATAAGCGTACTGATACGTACCTGCCAGAGCAGGTCGATATCGGAGGCAGCGAGGAAAACCAGCATCAGGTTTCCGGTTTCCTTGATCCCGCCCAGGGCATAGGCATTGTCTACGGAGGCCCCGTCCACTTGCCGGTTGATGGTCATGGAGGGATAGGGTGTGATGTTGCTGGCCGTGCGGCTCAGCTGCCCCGCGTTGGCGCCGGCCGCGGCGACGTAGTCAACCAGAAATTCTGCCTGCTCCCGGTTGTCTACGCGCTGGTAGCCCAGCTTGCGAAGCTGTGCGTCGACCGTCGTTCGGATAACCGGATCTGCCTGATAGATCTTGTCCTTGGAGTAGCCGGTCTGACTCAGGGGTTCGCTGCGCCAGGCATAACGGCTGAAGCCAGTGGCGACAAACTGCGCACTGTCCGCGGGGATGGTCTCTACGCCGCTACAGCCGGTGATGAACAAAAGCGTCAACAAAGCAGTCAGGGTGGTCTTCACGAGGCGCCTCAGGAGGGTGGTATTCAGATCGAGTATGGTAGCAACAGGGCCCGGGGAATGCGATGCGCCGGCTGGCCCGCCCGCGCGATGTCGCTCATAGCTGCGATAATGGACGAGGGATCGGGGAAATCGAATATCAGGTAGTCCAGCGTTGGCTTCTGTGGAGTCAGCCGGGCATTATATACTGGCCCGTAAGGCCCAGCGTATGGATACTGAGCCCATCTGTTCTATGGACTTGTCTGTTGGTCAATATACAGTTTTTTACCCTCCCTCCCCTCCCCCTCTTTTTTTTCAAGGATGCGTACGATGCTGATCGTTGTACTATTTAATCTCAAGCCCGGAGCATCACCCGATGCCTATGAAAACTGGGCTCGCAGCACGGATATCCCCCAGGTGAATGCGCTGGGTTCCGTGCGAAGTTTTTCGGTGCTGCGTACCGCGGGTCTTCTGGGGACCGATGATCCCGCCCCCTACAGTTACGTGGAGTTGCTGGACGTACAGGATATGGATGAGTTGGGGGCCGATGTGGGGTCTGACACCATGCAGCGGGTGGCCGCTGAATTCCGGGAATTCGCGGACAGTCCCGCGTTCATGCTTACCGAATCCATTTGATCAAAGTCGCCGGCCAGCACGGATCCGGCCGCGCTTAACGTACAGGGAGTTTTCGTATGTATCCAGAATTGCAGGGTAGGGTAGCGCTCATCACCGGCGCCGGGCGTCGCGCAGGTCTGGGCGAGGCGATGGCCCGCCGTTTGGCGCAGGAGGGCTGCAAGGTGGTGCTCACGGATGTCGGTGCAGCAAAGGGCGAGTATCTGCCCGAGTCAGCGATAGGCACGGCCTCGGAGATGCAGGGGATAGTCGATGAGATAAGCGCAGCGGGTGGCGAAGCCGCGTCGTTCAGCTGCAACGTACTCAATCCCGATGAGGTGACCAGCGCTGCGCGTTTTGCGGTCGAGCGCTTTGGCAGCCTGGATATCTGGGTGAACAACGCCGGTATCGGTTACCTGATGAAGCCCATTGTCGAGATGGATGTTGATGAGTGGGATACGGTACTGGGGGTTAACTTGCGCGGGGTTTTTCTGGGCATACAGGCGGCAGCTCGAATTATGATCGAGCAGGGACGCGGGGGGCGCATCATTAACATAGGCTCCCAGGCGTCAAAGTCCGGTTTTGCTCACGCCTCCGCTTACACAAGCTCGAAGCACGGTATTGTCGGCTTAACACGCGTCGCAGCGATGGAACTTGGTGAGCACGGGATTAATGTCAATACGATTTGTCCCAATCATGTCACCACTGGCCTGGGCGCCTGGCAGAACTCACATTTTTCCGGTGTCACCGGCCGGGATATGGAGCAGTACATGGCCGATATGCGCGGGCGCATTCCCCTCGGTCGTCCCGGTTTGCAGGAGGATATTGCCAAGGCTTGCGCTTTTCTGTGTTCGGACCAGGCGGGTTATATGTCGGCGGAGTGTATGAATGTTTCCGGTGGCGAGGAGTACCACTGAGATGACAAGTCTATTGATGACTGACAGTGATTATCCGACCCTCTTTTCCCCCACGCTGATCGGGGGTGTTGAACTGCGCAATCGCATTGTTCACGCGGCGATACTCACGGGCTATGTTCAAGATGGGCGGCCCACGGACAAACTCTTGAACTATTATCGGAGCCGCGCCCGAGGTGGCGCCGCGATGATTGTCACGGAACCCCTGGCCATGACCGGGCACAACCGTAGCTCCTCGCGCCTGCGAGTCTGGGATGACAGCGAGCTTGATTCGCTCAAGCGCTGTGCAGAGGTTGTGGAGGGTGAAGGCGCGCGGCTGCTGGGACAGGTTCAGGATTCCGGACGGGGCCGTCACGAAGTGGGTCGTAATGAGGGCGCCGTGGGCGCTTCGGCGCTGCCCGACGATCTCAGCTGGACGGTACCCAAGGTGCTGGATGCAGGCGAGATCCGTCAGATGATCGATGATTGGGCGCAATCCAGTTACCGACTGCAGCGCGCGGGGTTTAGCGGCGTCGAAATCTCCGCCGGCCATGGTCACCTTTTTCATCAGTTTCTATCGCCCGCGTCGAACCACCGTGAGGATGCCTACGGCGGTGACCTTGAGGGACGCACGCGCTTCCTGCGCGAACTGATTGCAGCGATCCGCTCCGCCTGCTCAGGCAATTTCATTATCGGGCTCAAGCTGCCCGGGGCTGATGGAGTGGCCGGGGGGATCGATCTTGAGGCGGCGCGCACGATCAGCGAGCGCCTGGCCGCCGATGCGGAAAACTTCGATTATTGGACCTGGGCCTGGGGCGCCCATGCCAACAGTCTGTACCAGCACCTGCCCGACGCACATGGTGAGCGCCATCCCTATCTCGACTCGATCAGGGACCTGCGTCAGGTCGCTCCGTCCATTCCCAGCGGAGCACTGGGTTACATCACCGACCCCAATGAGTGCGAGACCGCCCTGACCGATGGCACGGCGGATCTGGTGTTCCTCGGCCGCCCGCTAATCACGGACCCGGCCTTCCCGAACAAGGCCCGGGTTGGCGATGAGAAAAAAATTCGCTATTGCGTGTCCTGTAATACCTGCTGGCGCTCTATTATCGAAGGAAGCGGTCTGGCCTGTGACAACAATCCCCGGGTCGGTGCGCCGGACGAAGTCGATTGGCGACCGGCCGCTGCCCCGCGCCGCAAACACCTGGCGGTGGTCGGCGCGGGCATCGCGGGCCTTGAGGCCGCCCATACGGCGGCCGCGCGGGGACACCGGGTGACGGTATTCGGCGCTTCCGATGATCCGGGCGGCAAGACACGCCTGCACGCGGAGTTAGCCGGTGGCGAGAATCTCAGCAGTATTTATGACTATCAGTATCTGGCGGGCCGGGAGCACGGGGTCACTTATCGTCTGGGTGAGCGCGCAACGATGGATACGCTGTTGGCGCTGGCGCCGGATGTGGTGTTGCTTGCGACCGGTGCCACGGCCGTACCGCCGGCCTTCATACCGAGAGAGTATATCGATCTGGGCTTTGTGCTCGACGCGCGGCAGATGGCGATGGATATGCTCGGACGCAGCGGCCGGGAGCCGGGCAGGGTCGTCCTCTTTGATCAGGACCATACGGAGATGACCTATGCGCTCGCTGAGCTTTTGAGTGAGCGCTTCGACGATGTTTCTATTGTCACACCGCGAGATCGTATTGCGTCGGATGTGTCACTGGTCACCCGCCAGGGTATCTATCAGCGTCTGTCTGACCGGGGAGTTGCTATCCACACCTGCGTGCAACCACAGAATCTGGATGCGCTGGAAGATGCAGTGCTGGATGTGGTGAATGTCTATAACGGTGCTGTGAGTCGCCTCGAGGATGTCGTGGCGGTTTGCTATTCGACCTCCCGCGCCCCCGATGACGCGCTGGCGGAGCCCCTACGCGAAGCGGGTATCACAGTGTTTAAGGTGGGCGACTGCCGGGCCCCGCGCACGGTACTGGCTGCTACCCGCGAGGGCTATGAGGTGGCTTTTAGCCTGTAGAAAGCGTCGGTCCGGCGTTGAGGCGAGATCCTCAGGAGCCTGATTCCGGCGCTGCATCGTTTCTGTGCGCCGATTCAACGGCGCTCTGGACGGCATCCGCGCTTTCCTGGTCGTCGGCCCCGACCAGGGCTTTTGCCGCATCAATCAGGCGCTCCGCGTCGTAAGCACTGGTGTTGAAAGTCTGCGCGTAGTGGTCACTGCGCAGGTAGAAACGCTCCAGCGCGGGGTTGTCCAGCACGGTCAGGCGGCTTTGCCCGGGCTCATTGCCCAGCGTTATGCGCAGGGCTTCACCAGCGGCGGCTGCGTCCTGGTCGCCTTCCTCAGCGATACCGCTGACCTGCAGGCCGGCGAGAACTTCTAGCAAGGTTTGCATCGCGTCGCGGCTGACGGTCTCACCGTCGCTGCGAGTCCAGCGTTCCCCGGCGAGCGTGAAATCCACCCCGTAGAGAGCGAAGTGTTCCAGCTGCCGCTGAGCGAGCAGGCCGTGATCGAGCCAGCCGTCCTGTGTCGCGGGCGCGTCGTAGCTGTTCAGTTCCAGCACGTACACGGCGCTGTCGCCGTCGCGCCGGGCGTGCACCTTGCGAAATCCTGGAGAGCTGCCGAGGTAGGCGATCTGCAGCCCGGTGCGGGTGCCCAGCACGACGCGCCGATCGAAGCCTGCGTCGTCTACCGAAAAGCGCTGCGCTGCGCCGTCGCTGGTGGCAATGGCGTAGCCGGGATCACTTGCCAGTAGTGCCGCAAGGAGCACATCTATCCTGGCCGCATCGGCGGGCAGTCTCGATTCGAGCAGCCAGCGCTCGCCATCCGCAGCCAGCAGTGCTCGCTGGCCCTCTCCATCCGTGATCTCAATGCTGAGAAGCGCGCCGCGCTCCACAGCCGCAAGCAGCGCCTCCCTGGCGACCGCCCCGGTGTCCTGCGGCCAGTAGAGAACGGCGACGGCTGCCAGCTGCAGAACCAGGATCAATGACAGCAGGCGAATCATGCCAGCACCTCCGCCAGCTTGCTCCGGCGTCGCCTGCGTTGCAGGCGCCAGAGGCCAAATAGTAGCGCCAGCGCACCCAGTGCGGCGGCGTAGTTGCCGTACTCGATGGATGCCTGGGCTTCCTGCGGCAGGGGCGGCAGGGTCCGATTGAAGTGTGCTCTGGAGCGTATGTTCATCAGGCTACTGTCTTGTAGCGCCCAGTCGACCCCATTCATGAGGAACTCCAGCGGGCCGAAGAACTGTGTTCCTGATGCGGCAATAACACCGCTCAGAACCTGGTCACTGGCGAAGTCGTTGGAGGCCACCACCAGCAGGCGTGCGGAGGCCGGTGACTTGCTGACCAATGCCCTGCCTGGCAGCTGCCCGTCGCTGCGTGTACCTTCGGATTGCGCGCTGTTCTTGGCGGGTTCTGGCACCGCATCGAAGAAGCTCCGGAACTCACCCTGTAGCATTACGCCAATAGTCGCGCGCTCCCGGGGCTCTCCCGCGCCGCTGAGGCTCGACTGGCCGCTGGCACTGATGCTGGGCATGACCTCACTGGCATCGGAGCGCCAGGCCTGTGCAGAGCTGCTCAGCAGAATCGTGCGGCTGATACTATCGCGCTCATCCAGCACAATCGGTGATGCCCAGCCCACGGTCAACTGTGGCAGGCCACTGCTTACCGGGTGCTCGGCGTTGAGCCCATCGTCGCGCACGTCCAGCAGGTAGGGGTAGTCCACGAACTGCATATCCCGGAACTCATAGGTGCCGACCTTGCGCAGCACCGGCACTGGAAACGCGGCCTGGCGCTCGTCAAGGACAACCGTTTCCTCGATGTTCACACCGTGGTGGGCGAGCCAGTCGCCGAGGCCGCTATTGACCTTGCGCAGGGACAGGGATGCTCCTCGCGTTTCAATCGATCGGGGAGACGTGGCAAGGATTACCGTACCTCCTCGCATCAGATACTGGTCGACGGCAAAGCGCGCCTGTTCCCCAAGATCTTCCGGTGCCATGAGCAGCAGAAGGTCCGCAGCCGGGTCGACGCTGCCGTCGTTGAGGTTCTCCATCAGGATGCTGTGGTCCTGGCTGACGCTTTGCTGCAGCGTGCCGAAAGTGTGCCCCTGCGGCGACATCCCCCCCTGTCGCTGGCTACTTGCCGGAAGCACTAAAGCCACGGTGCGTGTAAAGCCACTGGCAAAACGCCGCAATCCCGCCTGCAGGGCGTCGGCAAACTCACTGCTGTCAAAGCCCCCGGTGGGCAGTTGAATGACCTGATGATCGTCCTCAAGAGTCAGATAGAAGTAGAATTGCTGTTCGTCGCCCAGAGCGGCAATCATCGGCTGGAACCCCCATTCATCAAGAATACGCGCGGCCTCGGCGCCATTCCCCGCCTCCGGCTCCACGAATTCCAGCGAGAGTTTGCCGTTGGATGTCCCGGCAAGGGCTTCGACTTCGGCGCGCAGGGCGTCGCTATATTCGACCAGTTGCTCTGGGAGCAGCGCATCAGCGGACACGTAAGCGCGCAGCGTGATTGGGTTCTTTATCTGCTCAAACAGCTCGCCGCCACTGCGGTAGCGATAGAGTACGTCGCGCACGGCGCGGGTGATATCGAACTCGGGATTGCGCAGGAGCACCTCTGGTTGTCCATCGAGGGAGGTTTTAACCTCGATGAAATCGGCAAAGCCCAGCACTTCGCGCTCGGCGCCGTATTGGACCAACACATTGAAATAGGCATTGACCAACGCTGACTGGTAGCGGTCCGCCACCTGAAAGGGCGTCGCCTGAATACCGAAGTCCTCGTTGGCTTCCTTTTCCGCAGCGGCGTCCCTGGCCGGGTCGACTAGCTCCACACGCACGCTGCCTGCGCCGGCGACGGCGTATTCGCGCAGCAGGTCCCGAAGCTGGGGTACCAGGGGAGCCAGCAGGGGGTGCGAGCGTTCGCTGAAATAGCCGCGGATCAGCAGGGGTTCCTGCAACTGGCTGAGCATGGCTTTACTGGATTCCGAAAGAGAGTAGAGCTTGCCCTCGGTAACATCCGTGCGCAGCCCCGGCACCTTGTGCAGCCACAGGCCCGTGAGTAGCAGGTTGGCCAATAGTAATGCTGTGCCAAGACGCCAGCGGCGATGCCGTGGACTGCTCTGCTGGGACCAGCGCCCGCGCTCCAGGCCGTAGACATTGAGAGTCAAAAAGGCCGCCGTGATGGCGAGGTAGTAGTACAGATCGCGAAGATCGATCACGCCGCGGGAAATACTCTCGAAACGCGAGCCGGAACCCAGTAGACGCAGGGTATCTGCAGCGCCGCCGCCAAAAAACCCCAGCAGCATTTCGCTGCCCGCAAGATAGAGCAATCCACACACCGCCACACTGCCCATCAGGCTGACGATTGCGTTGTCCGTGCGCGACGATACAAAAAGCCCCACGGCGAGATAGCTGCAGCCGAGCAGGAATGCGGCCAGATAGGCGGCCAGCACCGGGCCCCAGTCCAGCGTTGCGATATTTGCGACGGTAATCGGCAGGGGCAGGGTAGCGGCCAGCGCGAGGGCCAGAATGACCGCGCAGGCGAGGAATTTTCCGATCACGAACTGCCACAGTGGAACCGGCAGGGTGAGGACGTGCTCGAGCGTGCCACTGCGGCGTTCCTCGCTCCAACTGCGCATGGTAAGTGCCGCGCTGAGGAAGATCAGCAGCAAGGGCATCCACTCAAACAGGGGGCGTACGTCGGCAATGTTGCGCGCAAAAAATGCCTCGACCCAGAAGAAAACAAACAGGCAGACAGCCATAAAACTGGCGAGGAACAGCCAGGCGACCGGCGAGGCGAAGAACAGCTGCAGTTCTTTGCGGGCTACACGGCCCAGTACACGATCAGGCTCCATGATGAGCTCCTGTTTCCTGTACGGCTTCCCGGAAAATCTGCTCGAGGTCGCGCTGCTCGGGGGTGAGCGCAAATAGTTTCGCACCACTCTCGATGACTGTGCGGCTGATATTCCCGGCCGCGGTGTCCATCGAAGTGCCCGCGTGGAGGGACAGGCGCAGGGAGATCTTGCCCTGGGCGGTGCTGAGGGACTCCGCCCCGGCGATCTGTGGCAGGCGTGTGAGCAGCCCGGGCAAAGCGTCGTTATCGTCGCTGGCCCTAAGCAGCAGATGGCGGCTGTCGCGCAGCGCTGCGAGGGGGGAATCCAGGGCCAGGCGGCCGTTGGACAGCACCAGCACTCGCTCACAGAGCGCGTCTACTTCCTGCATGATGTGCGTGGAGAGGATCACTGTTGCCTGTTTGGACAGCTCCCGCACCAGCTCTCGCATGTGCTCATTCTGCTGTGGGTCCAGACCGTTGCCGGGCTCGTCCAGGATTAGCAGTTCCGGCTCACCGAGGATCGCCTGGGCGACGCCTACGCGCTGCTTGAAACCGCGGGAAAGTTGTCCGATCGGATCTAAGTAGCGCGCTCCCAGTTCAGTGGCCTGAACGCTGTAGCGAATAGCCCGGCGCTTTTGCTCTCCGCGCAGCCCTTTCAGGTGCGCGGCGTAATCGAGGTAGTCGGCGATGGACATTTCCGGATAAACCGGAAGGTTCTCGGGCAAGTACCCGAGGCGCTGCTGAATTTCCCGCGCGTGCGACTCCAGATCCCTTCCCCCGACACGCACGCGCCCGGCGGAGGGCTCAAGATAGCCGCTCAGCATCTTCATGACCGTGGTTTTACCGGCGCCGTTATGGCCGAGAAGACCAACGATCTGGCGCTTTTCGATAGAGAAAGAAACCTCTTGTACCGCTGCGGTCTTGCCGTAATACCGGCTAAGCGACTCTACGTCTATCATGGTGGTCCGATTCGTGGTGGAACTCTGCGCTGTAGCTCCGTGATGTAACTGCCTGTTAAATCAGTGGAAACTGCTGTCAGCTATGCAGACGGGAGCAGAAGTTTAGCAATAAAAATCAGCAAGACAAGCGTGAAAACCCGCCGGATCCAGACCTCACCACCGTGCACGGCAAAGCGCGCGCCGAAGTAGCCGCCGAGTGCATTCCCGACAGCCAGAGCGATGCCAAACTCCCAGTGAATAGCGACAACCGATGCGAAGATGCCCAGGGCCACCAAGTTGTAGCTCAGGGCAATGAACACCTTGTGCATATTGGTTCGCACCAGGTCCAGGCCCATTACCCGGTGCAGGATCGGCATCAGGATGAAACCCACGCCGATCTGAATAAAACCACCCCAGCAGCCTGCGCCGAACATCAGGCAGTGTCCAGCGATTAGTTTGCGGCGGGTCAGCGGTTGGCCACCATCTTGGCTCTTGCTGGCCGGTAGCTGCATAAGCACCAGCACTCCGAGCATCACC
>JBLIIW010000155.1:0-9327 GCA_047635315.1 Halieaceae bacterium
GCCGTGGCCATCGCGGCGCATGAGCACCGCGATGGCGCCAATGAATCAACAGCTTGGCTATATTTTGAGCTGCTCTGGCGCGAATACTTTTACTGGCGGGCCCGCGAGGATGGCATTGCCCTATTCCGTCACGGCGGAAGAAATCCCCAGGGCAAGGCAGTCCTGTCACGCTGTACCTTTGAACCGCGCAACTTTGCACGCTGGTGCGCCGGTGACACCAACTACCCGCTGATCAACGCGCTGATGCACCAGCTGGTGAGCACCGGCTGGATGAGCAACCGTGGCCGGCAGATCGCCGCCAGCTGCCTGATTTACGATTATGGAATCGACTGGCGTTACGGTGCGGCATTCTTTGAAAAGCATCTCATCGATTACGACGTGGCCAGCAATTACGGCAACTGGCAGTACATTGCGGGGGTCGGTGCCGACCCGCGCGGGGGGCGCCATTTTGACATCGACAAGCAAAGCGCTCGCTACGACCCGGACGGGGTATTCACCGCCAAGTGGGACGGGCACCGCCCGCATCAGCCCGCCTATGTCACCGACGCCGCCGACTGGCCTATCGCGCCCTGACGCTCATGAGCAGGAAAGCGCGACAGTCTAAAAACCCAAAACCGGAGAAAGTCTGCCCGGTCTGCGAGCGCTCGTTCCACTGGCGGGCGCGATGGAAAAACAACTGGAATGAGGTGGTGTACTGCTCCCGGCGCTGCGCCGGGCAACGAAACAGGACCGCCCCGCCCCTGCCTATATCTGGATCCTGAAACACCATCCGCGCTGGGCGCCCGGCTGTCAGGGCCCAGGCCCCAGCAACCGGAGCCTCAGCTGCAGTGATCGCTCAGGCATTGATCCGCCCAGGCAATAATGGCCTCCCGGTCCCCGGCATCACGCTTCTGCCAGCCACCGACCATAAGCCCCATACGGGCGTTCTTCTTCAGATAATCCTGATGCTCATCGATAAAGCGCCAGTACAGGCTGTTGTAGGGACAGGCTCCCTCTCCCGTGGTTTTACCCGGGTCGAAGCGGCATTTTGCGCAGTGATTTCCCTGGCGCTGGATGTATTTCCCGGAGGCGGCATAGGGTTTGCTCGCCATTAGCCCCTGATCCCCGTGCAGCGCCATCCCCAGGGTGTTGGGTAGCTCCACCCATTCAAACGCATCGACGTAGACCGCCAGATACCAGTCGCAGACCTCGCGCACGTCCAGACCCGCGAGCAACGCAAAGTTGCCAATGACCATGAGACGCTGGATATGGTGCGCGTAGCCGTGATCGAGGGACTGCTGAAGAGCTCGCTGCAGGCAGCGCAGGTCCGTTGCGGCGTTCCAGAACCAGTCTGGCAGCGGTCTTTCAGCTGCAAAGGTATTGCGCTGCGCATAGGCGGGCATGGCCAACCAGTAGATACCACGAACATACTCCCGCCAGCCGAGCACCTGGCGGATAAAACCCTCGGCCGCCCCCAGAGAACAGCGCCCGTCCCGGTAGACAGCCTCTACCTGGCGACAGACCAGCAGCGGCTCCAGCAGACCAATGTTGAGATACATGGAGATCAGGCCGTGGAAGACCCAGGGGGACTCCTCGGCGAGTGCATCCTGATAGAGACCAAAGTTGGCCAGCGCGTGATCACAGAACCAGTCAAACTGCTCCTGCGCGCCTGCGGCGGTAACCGCCAGGCGAAATACCGACAGATCCCCCGGGTTATCCGGGAAACACTTTGCAACCAGCGCTAACACCTCCTCGGTAAGTGCATCGCGGCTCACGACCGGCCGCTCGGGGATGACTTCCTGTCCCCGCCAGCCCCGACGATTGTCCGCATCGTAGTTCCACTTGCCCCCCTCCGGCAGCTCTTCGGCGTTCAGCAGCAGCGCATAGCGCCGGCGCATCTGACGATAGAAGTACTCCATGCGCAGCTGTTTCCTGCCCTCGGCCCAAGCGGCGAAATCCGACCGGGAGGCCAGAAACCGCGAATCCTCGAGGAGTTCCACGGGCACCTCCAGGGCATTGCTCCAACCGCGCATGGCATCGAGAAGGCGATATTCTCCGGGCTCCGTAACCCGAACTTCCCCGGCGCCGGTCTGCGCAAGCGCTTCGCGCACGGCCTGCTCCAGGGAAACAACGCCCTCAGCAAAATAACGGTAGATAACCGTGAAGCCGTCACCGCGCAGTGCCTCGGCAAAATGCCGCATGGCGCTGAAGATCAGCGCGATCTTGTGCCGATTGTGCCGCACATAGGACGCTTCCTCCACAACTTCGGCGAACAGCAGCACATCCTGCGCAGGATTCGCGTCCCTCAGAACCGGATTGGCGCGACTGAGCTGATCGCCAAGAATGAGGCGCAGTACTGGTTTTTCCATGGGGTTATCCTGAGTTGATAGCGGTTTTTCTTCGGCACTAAGGGCCCGCACAGACATCGACGCCTGCGCAGGCATCCCCCGGGAGTCTCAAAAGACCGCCCCGGGGCCTGGCAGAGGCCCCGCGCGCGAGCCCCTGAGCTGCAGCGGGAGATCAGTCCGCGAAGGCCTCAAGAACCAGGGTTTCACCTATTTGCGCCGCATCAATCTTCTCCGCGCAAAAGGGCAAGCCCTGCAGCGCAGCGCCGGCGACATCGTAGACCCCGGGGCAGGGTCAAATGCGCTTGGTACCAGGCCCCGGCAGCAAACCAGGGCTGATGCGGGTTGCCCAGCAGAATACCCGTGCCGGTCTGCGTGGCATCGGCGCCCAGGGCCAGGGCGTTACTGCCCCGGTCCAGATCGCGAAGTGGCACGGCCGCATCTTTCAGCGCGTCTTTCGCGGCTTCCAGGAGGGCCTCGGAGGGCACAGCGGCTGCGGCGCTCACAGCATCCGGGCCGCTAACGTCCAGCAGGGCATTGCGGAAAGTACCCTGATCAGAACTGCCATGATTCTATAGCCAGGCCTGCATCAACTGGTGCGTATTCACGCGGGCATTCATACGCGCCGCCAGCATGAACATACCGCTCAGCTTGCGGTGAAAATAAACGACATCCGTGGGTGGAGCGTGCCAAAAGTCCGCGAAACCTGTCGCCTGCTGGCCGAGTTCCGAGATCTTCGCAGGCATGGTCGAGGCGGCAAAGTCGTAGGGCTCGTCGTAACGCAAAGGCTCCAGCCCGAGCATCAGCAGGTCCAGGATCAGCTCACGATAGCGCGTATCCTCATCGCCAATCGAATAGCCCACCTTCTCTGCGGCCAGGGCCATAGCGTCCCGATCCCCATGCACGGCGGCAATCGCCAGCTTGCGGTAGTTACTGGTGAAGCGCGCCTTGAACTCGCGCGTGGCACCGAAATCGAGAAGAATGATCTGGCCGCTGGACCAGCGGTACTGGTAATTGGCAAAGTTCGGATCAGTCTGCACCATGCGCAGACTAAAAAGCTCAGTCAACAACAACTCCACGAGCGCGCTCATCACCCGATCACGCTCCGCCTGAGGCCGCCGCGCAATCGCCTCTATGGGCCCACCGGCCACGTAGGTCATGGCGAGCACATTGCGATGGGTGAGCTCAGGAACCAGTTCCGGGAGAACAAAACGCTCGTCCTCCCCGAGAACATCATTGAAGCGCTGGAGAAACTGGGCCTCCTTGAGATAGTTCGCTTCATCCTCCAACTGGTGCTTGGCGTCATCCAACAGCGGCTGGATATCCAGATGTGCCGGTAGCAGGCCAGACAGGCGCAACATGGAAGCGATGTTATCCACATCGCTGCCGATACTGTCGCTGACGCCCGGATACTGGATTTTCAGAGCGAGTTCACGCCCATCGTGGGCCACCGCCCGATGCACCTGGCCAATGGATGCGGCCGCTATGGGGTAGCGGTCAAAGACCCGAAACTCCTTCTCCCAGCCTTTGCCGTAGGCACTGCTCATGGCCTGTTCCAACTGCGCATCCGGCATGCTGGTTCCCTCCGAGCGCAGGGTGGCGAGGATATCGGTCAGCTCCTTGGGCAGCAGATCACCGTTGTCCATGGAGAGTATCTGCCCGAGCTTCATGGCCGCACCGCGCATCTCCGAGAGCTGCCGGGTCACCCGGCGCGCATTCCCCGGCGTGAGCAGAAGATCGCGCGCCCGCGGCCTGTTACCGGCCCGGACCTGTCGCGCGCCCTCCGCCAGCATGCCGCCGGCAACTCCACCGGCCATGCGCGCAACCTTGGCAAAGCGGCCTACGCGGCTGGTGGGAACCGCTTTACCCGGGCTTTTCTGATCGTCACCGGAGTCCCGCATGCTCTCTTCTTCCCGTTGCGTCTGCCGCGCCTTTTGCCGCGCCATTCCAGCCATCAATATAACGCTGGGCGATCTGGTGTCCGTTAAACTCCGCATCGAGCACCGTAATGAAGGTAAATACACCCGTCAGTTTGCGCACAATGAGGGAAAAATCGCGTGAGGGTGTTGCGAAGTGTCGGGTAGCCGCGGAACTGGTCGCGAGCTTGCCTACCCGCTGCATGAGCCTGGAGCGCCCCCAGCAGTACTCCCCATTGGCGTTGAGATATTCCTCGGGAAGGGCTTGCGGGTCTCTCAGCGGTTCCAGCAGCATCTCGCAAAACTCGCTGAAGCTCTCCCGCGCGAAATCTGTGGCCTCTGGTTGCAGGCAACCCAGGCCAATCAGGCTATCGGCGAGAAGCTCCCGATCACCGCCCTGCCCGGCCGCGATGGCGGCGCCGAAGTGGCCGCGAAAATCATCGTCGCAGGCGATAGTGGAGCCGAAATCCAGCATCACAATTTTATCGCCATGCGCATCGCTCTGGATCAGGTAATTGCCAAAGTTAGGATCGGTTTGCAGCACGCCCCAGTCGTATAGCTCGATAAAAAATAGCTCCAGCATAGCCCGGCCAAGTGCGTCGCGCCGGGCCTGCGGCAAGCGGCTGACCTCCGGCTGCGTTACCCGATGCCCGGGCATGAATTCCAGCGCCAGCACGGTGTCGCTGCAGTAGCGATCGAGCACAGCGGGAACTAGGTACTCCACCTCGCCACTGCGCTGTCCATGCATTCTCTCGCGAGCGGCACGGGTCATCGCCGCCTCGCGAAGATAATCGATTTCATGATGAAGCTGCTCGCGCATGTGCTGCAACCACTGGTCGAGGTCGCGCCCGGCCTTTATCCAACGCGCCAGTACGAGCATGCGCACAACCGCATCGAAATCGTCATCGATAAGCTCGGCGAGCCCCGGATACTGCACCTTCAGCACCATCTCCTCGCCACTGCGGCACTGCGTGCAGCGATGTACCTGCGCCATGGAGGCCGCCGCCAGAGGCTTACTATCCAGGTGTAGCTCCCGGTAGCGCGAGCCAAGCGCACGGCGCAGCTCAGTCTCGATTTCGGCCCAGGGCAACGGCGCGGTCTGTGATTCCAGTTCGTGCAGCGCATCCGTCAGGGCTGCGGGGAGGAAGTGCTCGCCGAGCAGCGCCAGCATCTGGCCGATCTTCACATAACTGCCCTTGAGGCGGCCCAATTCGGCGCTGAAGCGCAGGGCCTCCCGGCGCATCAGCGCCGAGTCGTCGCCATCACCGCCGCGCAGACGACCCAATGCAGACCCGATAGCAAATGCGCCGCCCGCACGGATTCCCGCGAGCGATATGGCAAGGCCGCGACCGAAACTGCCGCGGCGAATTGATGAACGGGAAGACATTAGGGATGTTACGCGCGCAAGCCGCCGGGGGATTCAGTTCGCACAGAGTAATCCTGCACCAAGGCTAGTCAAGCAACAACGTGGCAAGACGCTGGCGGTGATGCTGGGCATCGCCAAACTGCTGCTGCGCCCACTGGGCGCGACGGATAAACAGCTGCGCATCGCAGTCCCAGGTAAAGCCCATGCCACCGTGGAACTGCACCGCACGATCACCGGCAAACTTGAGTGTCTCCGTGGCCTGGGCCTTGGCCATACGACAGGCAATCTCCTGCTCCTCGCCCAGGGCATCGTCGCCCACCAGCGTTGCCGCGTGGTAGATAAACGAGCGCGCTGAATCCACGGCATTCAGAATGTCTACCGCCGGGTGCTTGAGCGCCTGATAGGAGCCGATCAGCTTGCCAAACTGTTTGCGTGTTTTCAGGTAATCGACCACCACATCGAGGCAGGCAGCCGCCGCTCCGGCACTCTCAGCCGCCACCAGCAACGCCCCGAGGAGCCGATAGTCGCGCAGTGCGGCTATCAGCCCGTCTCCATCGATGATAAGCCGCGGTTCCGCCCCATGCAGATGCAGGTCTGCGGCGCGCCGCGTATTGTCGATCAGGGTACGCGGAACGAGCGCGCTCGCTGGCAAGTCCTCGCGCGCCAGCACCGCCAGTACCGGGCGACCCTCGCGCAGCGCGACCACCAGCAGCCAGCGCGCCGCGTTGGCATCCATGACCAGACGTTTTGTTCCATGCAGCAGGCCCCGGTCATCGACCCGGGTGGCCATGGCAACATCACCCCAATCCTCGGATTCCAGTTCCGCAACCGCGGCGGGAGCGCCGCTGGCCAGATCGCGCAGGACAGATTCGGCCGCAGTCGCATCCGCGCGCAGCAGAAGCTGTGCCGCCAGCAGCGAAGACTGCAGCGGTGTACCCATGAGCGCCCGCCCCATACTCTCCAGCACTGGTACGGCGGCGCCGATATCCAGGCCGGCACCGCCAAGGCTTTCCGGAAGGCCGATACCAGTCCAGCCCATAGCGACAATCTCCTCCCAGAGCGATGCGGGGAACTCATGTTCGCTCTCGAGGTGCTCCCGCGCCGCACTGATAGACCCGCGATCGCTGCAGAAGCTCCGAGCGTAGTCCAGGAGCATGGTCTGCTCCTCATCAAGGCGCAGAGCCGTATTGCCAATTACCGACATAAGAACTCCTACTTCGGCAGGCCGAGCACGTGCTCGGCAATGATGTTGGCCTGGACCTGACTGGTCCCGCCACCAATCGTTGCGGAAAAACTGTTGAGATAAGCGCGCTGCCAGAAACCGCCCTGGCGAGCCTGCGGGTCGCCAACGAATAGCGCGCCGTCAGCGCCCTGGGCGTTAATTGCATACTGTCGCAGGCGTCGCTGATACTCGGTCCAGCGCAGTTTGTTCGAGAGCGGCAGCGACAACGGGTAATCGCTGGTCAGTGCCGGGATGCCAGAACGGCGGTCGCCCAGGGCCAGGGCCTTTTCCTCCATGATCAGGCTGACCAGCTGATCGCGCAGCACGGGATCCTCGAGCATCGGGCGACCATCGCGACGCAGGTCGCGAAGCTGTGCAATAAGATCATCAATCACCACCCGTACAAAGGCCAAGCCACCGGCCGCGCCGGCCTCCGCACCGCGCTCGTACTGGAGGGTCTTCATGGCAATTTTCCAGCCCTCGCCCTCATTGCCCATGATGCAATCGGCGGGGATACGCGCATCCCTGAAAAAAGTCTCCGTAAATCCGTACTCCCCCGTGAGCTTGCGGATGGGTCGTGTCTCGATCCCCTCTACGCCCATGGGCGCCAGGAAGAACGACAGTCCGTCGTACTTGCGCTCAGCCTCAGGGTTGCTGCGCGCGAGCAGAATCATGTACTTCGCGTAATTACCCAGGGTCGTCCATATCTTGCTGCCATTCACCACATAGCTGTCACCCTCACGAACCGCGCGGGTGCGCGCGCTGCCCAGATCCGAACCGTGATCAGGCTCGGAGAAACCCTGGCACCAGATATCTTCAGCGCTGAGAATACCCTTGAGGTAGCGCGCTTTTTCCTCCTCGCTGCCGATGTCGTTGATCAACGGTCCGGCCCATCCCAAGCCAATCACGTTGAAGCAGATTGGCACGGACTGGCGGCGCATCTCCTGGTCCACGACGCTCTGGTAAATCGCGTCTACACCCTGCCCGCCGTACTCTTTGGGCCAGGCCATACCGAGGTAGCCGGCGCTCCACACCTTGTGCTGCCACTCGCGCAGGAAATCGAGCTGCTCGTCGGAGCCCACCTCCATAAAGGATTGCGGCAGTAAGAAACCCGGATCAGCGGGCGTGTTCGCTTGCAGCCAGCTGGCGACCTCGCGGCGGAAGTCCTCCAGTTTTTTTACAGCGGCAGTCATAGGCAATCTCTCTCCAGGGGAAAACGGGTGTCCGACCCGCGGCAACCGCCAGGCAGCTCAGCTGGCAGCTGTATCACGACCCAGCGCGTCCGCGCGCTTGAAGGCATCGCGCTCCATCAATCGATCAAGATAGGCGCGGGTCTGCGGCTTGAAGCGCTCATCCAGCTTCAATTGGCAGGCAAAATACAAAGCGTAGGCAATGGCGATATCGGCAATGGTGAAACGCTCGCCGACCAGGTAGTCGTTGTGCTCCAGATGCGCATCCAGACGGCGCAGTCGCGCTATAAACCACTTCGCATAGTCGTCGGCCACCGGCTTTTTCTCCGGGGTCGGCTCCAGCACCGTGTAGCGCAGCACAATAGTCTGCGGAAAGGTCAGGGTCGCATCGGCGTGGTAGAGCCAGTTAAGCATTGCTGCATAATCGGGATGGTCCGGGGCCAAAGCCACATGCTCGCCACCCGGGCGCGTCGCCAGGTAGTGGCAGATGGCGCAGGATTCGGTCATGTTCACATCGCCATCCGTGAAGTAGGGAATAGTCCCCAGGGCGTTGGTATCCAGGAAATCACGCTGAAAAACCCGCGGCGGAAACGGCATGATCTCCAACTGGTAGTCCAGGCCCAGCTCCTCGAGGGCCCACAGGGGGCGCAGGGACCGTGCGCCGACGCAATGCCACAGTTTCATGCTCACAGCCCGTACTGGCGTGCTGCCAGGTCTCGCATAATCTCCTCGGAGCCGCCACCGATGGCATTTACCCGCACCTCCCGGTAGATGCGCTCTACGCGATTGCCGCGCATGTAGCCGATACCACCGAGAATCTGCATGGCCTCCCGGGCGCAAAATTCCATGGTCTCGCTGGCTTGCACCTTCAGCAAGGCGATATCACCCGGGTTGGCGTTGCCATTCTCAATGCTCTCGTAGCAAATACGGATGTAGGCCTGGGTCGCGTTGAGGCGCTGCTTCATCTGTGCAAACTTATGACGGATAACCTGATGATCGGCAAGGCGCTTGCCAAAGGTATTGCGATGGCGCGCCCAGTTGGCGGCTTCCTCCAGGCAGACCCGCCCCAGCGCTTCCATGGCGGCGGCCATATACATACGTTCATTGTTGAAGTTGGTCATGATGACCAGGAAGCCCCTGTTCTCCTCGCCAATCAGGTTTTCCACCGGGACGCGGACGTTGTCAAAATACAGGGTCGCCGTATCGGAAGCCCACCAGCCCTGCTTGCGATCCAGCTCTGTGCGCGAAAATCCTTCCGTGTCGCTGGGTATGAGCAACATGGAAACACCCTTTCCACCTTCACCGCCGG
>JBLIIW010000156.1:0-9313 GCA_047635315.1 Halieaceae bacterium
GATCGCCGTTGACGCGCTGGGTGCCGAGCGGGTGGAAGCGGTGATGATGCCCTTCCGCTATACCTCTGAGATGAGTGTCGCCGATGCGGCCGAGCAGAGCCGTCTGCTGGGGGTCCGGCACAGTGTGATCTCCATTGAAAGTATTTATGAGGCTTTCATGGGAGCACTGGCTGCGGACTTCGAAGGCCTTCCCGCGGACACGACGGAGGAGAACCTGCAGGCACGCTGCCGTGGCGTTCTGTTGATGTCCATATCCAACAAGCGGCGATTACTGGTGCTGACCACCGGCAACAAGAGCGAACTCGCCGTTGGCTACTCAACGCTCTACGGCGATATGGCGGGTGGCTTTGACGCGTTGAAGGATGTCCCCAAAACGCTGGTTTATGCGTTGTCGCACTACCGCAATAGCCTCGGTCCCTGTATTCCCGAACGCGTGATCGAACGGCCGCCGTCTGCGGAGCTGGCCCCGGACCAAAAGGATGAGGACAGTCTGCCGCCTTACGATATCCTGGATCGTATTCTGGAGCTCTACGTGGAGCAGGACTATAGCGCTGAGGCGATTATCGCCGAGGGTATTGACCGGGCTTTCGTGGAGCGCGCTGTGCGCCTTGTAGACCTCAACGAATACAAGCGGCGTCAGGCCCCGGTGGGTGTTCGCATTACGCAGCGCGGCTTTGGCCGGGACCGACGCTATCCGATTACTTCAGCCTGGCGGATCGGGATCTGAGGCCTAGCCCTGACCCTTGCGGCTGTCGAACTGTGGGGGTTTGGGCGGATCAAAGAGACCAAATGAGGCCTTGTTGATCCAGGAGTTCTGCACGCCGCCCTGGGTGTAGACCGTGTCAAACTCTCCCTTGTCGTTCAGGGAGGCGTGGTCCGGGTAGTTCAGGACCAATGTGTCAATCGCGTCCTGCGCCAAATCGTTCATTTCAAGGAGCAGGTAACCCTGTGCCATCACCGCAAGGCCATCGGCCACGGCGGGTGTACGTTGAAAGTTCTCGACCACGTAGCGACCACGGTTCGCGGCGGCGAGGTAGGCGCCGCGGCGGAAGTAGTAGTTGGCGACGTGGATTTCGTTGCGCGCAAGCAGGTTTCGCAGATACACCATGCGCGCCTTGGCATCGGGTGCATAGGGGCTACTTGGATAGCGCGAAACGAGCTGTGCAAACTCCGCAAAGGCCTCCTTGGCGTAGCTGGTATCCCGTTTTGTCTTGTCCGTTGGTGAAAAGCGACTGAGAATATCCTGGCTGGCCGTCGCGGACGCCAGTCCTTTCATATAGAAGGCGTAGTCCACATTTGGGTGCTGTGGGTGCAGGCGGATAAAGCGGTCGGCTGCCTCGATAGCGGCCTCCGGCTCGTAGGCGCCATAGTGCGCGTAGACGAGTTCCAGCTGCGCCTGCTCCGCATAGCGGCCGAAGGGATAGCGCGATTCGAGGGCCTGCAGGGCACGGATGGCAAGGTCATAGCTGCGGCTGTTGAGATAGCGCTGCGCCTGATCATAGATCTGTTCTTCGCCGCTGTCGGCGGAAAACTCGTTATCCTCATCCTGGCCGGTACAACCGGCGAGGAGAGTAAACAGCACAAAGAGCAATGGCAGCAGCGCTAGACGCCGCGATTGCGTGGAGGAGGACTGGGAGTGCAACAGTGCGAGCATGCTAGTATCGTGACCGGAAAGGGGCGCTATTTAAGCACAGCCGACGGGGTGCATAAACCAACTAATGGCTAGTCTTATTGAGCGCGCGGCTACGGTCGGCGATGAAATGGGGAAAGGGCGCCTCGATCAGGTGGCCGCGCGGGTGTTTCCGGAGTTCTCCCGGGCGCGTTTGCAGGACTGGATTCGCAGCGGAGCCCTGCTGGTTGATGGCCGGGCTGCCAAGCAGCGCGATGCGGTTGGGCCGGGTGCACAGCTCAGCATCTCCGCAGAGCTGGAGGTCGAGGTGAGCTGGTCGGCACAGGCCATGCCGCTCAATGTGCTGTACGAGGACGAGCAGTTGCTGGTCATCGATAAGCCCGCGGGCCTGGTGGTTCATCCGGGCGCCGGGAATCACACCGGGACACTGGTTAATGCGCTGCTGAATCACCGGCCGGAGCTTGAATCGGTGCCCCGGGCGGGGATCGTACACCGCCTTGACAAGGATACCTCGGGCCTGCTGGTGGTCGCCGCAACCCTTGAAGCGCACCATGATCTGGTTAGCCAGATGCAACGCAGGGACGTCCATCGCGATTATTTCGCCATCGTCAGGGGCTGTCCCAGCGGCGGCGGCAAGGTCGATGCGCCCATCGGGCGCCACCCGCGCCAGCGCACGCGTATGGCGGTGGTCCCGCGCAGCGGCAAGCCCGCGGTAACCCACTATCGTGTCGCGCAACGCTTCGCGCATTTTACGGCGCTCAATGTCAGTCTTGAGACCGGCCGCACTCACCAGATCCGCGTGCACATGGCTCACCGGGGTTTTCCCTTGCTGGGAGATCCGGTTTACGGCGGGAGGGCGTATCTACCCGCTGGCTGCAGTGACAGCCTCAAGGCGACCCTGCAGGCGCTGCAACGCCAGGCGCTGCATGCCCGGCGCCTGTCCTTTGCCCATCCGGGCAGCGGTGAGCAGCGTGAGTTCGAGTCGCCCTTGGCCGCGGATCTGCTCGCGTTGCTCGAGGTGCTTGAGCGAGAGGATGGCAGTGCGGGCGCTGCGCCGCTTGGGGCGTGACCGTTCAGCGGTAGTGGAGACCGCCTGATGGGCTTGCGACGCGTGCATTTGCCGGACTGGCCCGAAAATATCGGGGTTTACCAGAGCACGCGCAGGGCCGGTTACAGCTCGGCACCCTGGGACACTTTCAACCTGGGTGACCAGGTAGGGGATGACCCCGCACACGTGCAGGCCAACCGGGCGCATCTTCAGGAACTCCTGCCGCCGCATCGCGGGATCGCCTGGCTGCGCCAGGTACATGGAACCCGCGTTGTGAGCGCGGGGGAAGCCGTGGAAGGCCCCTGTTCTGCCGATGGCTGCTGGACGGCTGAAAGCGGCCTGGTCTGCGCTGTTATGACGGCGGATTGCCTTCCGGTCGTCCTGACGGACCGGGGGGGGAAGCGCGTGGCGGCCCTGCATGCGGGTTGGCGCGGCCTCGCTGCAGGTGTGCTCGTAGAGGGGGTCCGGGCGCTCGGGGTGGATCCACAGGGCCTGCTGGCGTGGTTGGGGCCGTGTATTGGCGCCGACGCCTATGAGGTTGGCCCTGAAGTACGCGCGGGGCTGGCCGATCTGGACAAAGTGGCCATTAGTCCCCGGGGCTTTCGTCCATCTCCGGGTCGTCCCGGGCACTTTCTTGCGGATCTTCGGGCGCTGGCCCGGGCGCAGCTCCTGGGGCTGGGACTGAAGTCCGTCAGTGCTTCCGATGACTGCACTTTTGCGGCGCCTGCGGAGTTCTACTCCTTCCGCCGCAATGCTGTGACGGGTCGTATGGCGACCCTCGTGCTGCGCTGTCCCACTCCATGAGACCTTGAAATCCGGCTATTAACCCCAATTTTATAGAGGTTATGGGACAGGATTCAGGGATTGGTCGGCGCGCGGGGGAATTTCCCCCGCGTCAGTTACCTCGAGGAGTAGAAATATGCGAATGGACAAACTGACGAACCCGCTGCAGAGCGCGCTGGCTGATGCGCAATCGTTGGCCCTCGGGCGCGATCACAACCAGATAGAACCGGTGCACCTGCTGGAGGCACTGCTGAACCAGCAGAGTGGCTCTACACGGCCACTCCTGCAGCGCGCCGGGGCCAATCTGGATGCGCTGCACCAGAAGCTGCAAAGTGCCCTCAGTGAGCTGCCGGTCATCGCCAATGCGACTGGTGAGGTCCACGTTTCACCGGATCTCAGCCGTGTATTCAACCTCAGCGATCGCAAAGCCCAGCAGACCGGCGACAGCTTTGTTTCCAGCGAGTTGGTTCTGTCTGCGCTGCTGGAGGCCGGTGGGCCGGCTGGCAAGGCGCTTACGGGCAGTGGGGTCAGTGCGGCGGGCCTGGAGCAGGCGGTGAAGGCGGTGCGCGGAGGCGAGGCGGTCAACAGCGCCGATGCGGAAGAATCACGACAGGCCCTGGAAAAGTACACGATAGATCTGACTGAGCGCGCCCGCGACGGCAAGCTCGACCCGGTTATCGGGCGCGATGACGAGATCCGGCGCACGATTCAGGTGCTGCAGCGGCGTACCAAAAACAATCCGGTGCTGATCGGCGAACCCGGCGTCGGCAAGACGGCCATCGTCGAGGGTCTGGCGCAGCGCGTGATTAACGGCGAAGTTCCAGAGGGACTGCGCGGCAAGCGCATCCTGTCTCTGGACCTTGGGGCGTTGCTGGCCGGAGCGAAATTTCGAGGCGATTTTGAGGAGCGTCTGAAAGCGGTGCTCAATGAGCTCTCCAAAGAGGAGGGGCGAGTCATTCTTTTTGTGGATGAAATCCACACCATGGTCGGCGCTGGCAAGGCCGAGGGATCCATGGACGCGGGCAATATGCTGAAGCCGGCTCTCGCCCGCGGCGAATTGCATTGTGTCGGCGCTACCACGCTGAATGAGTATCGACAGTACGTCGAGAAGGACGCGGCGCTTGAGCGGCGCTTCCAGAAGGTGTTGGTGGAGGAGCCCAATGAGGAAGACACCATCGCCATACTGCGGGGTCTCAAGGAGCGCTACGAAGTCCACCATGGCGTGGATATCACGGACGCGGCGATAATCGCGGCGGCGCGCTTGTCGCAGCGCTACATAACGGACCGCCAACTGCCGGACAAGGCGATCGACCTGATCGACGAGGCGGCGAGCCGTATTCGCATGGAAATCGACTCCAAACCCGAGTCTATGGACCGACTGGAGCGCCGTCTCATTCAGCTGAAAATCGAGCGAGAAGCGGTAAAGAAGGACAAAGACGAGGCTGCGCGCAAGCAGGTCGCAATCCTGGGTGAGCAGATCGACACTATCGAGCGCGAGTACGCGGATCTCGAGGAGGTCTGGAAGGCCGAGAAGGCGTCCCTGCAGGGAGCCGCGGCCGTGAAGAGTGAAATAGAGCGGGTCAAACTCGATCTGGAGACCGCCCGGCGTGCAGGCGACCTCACGCGCATGTCAGAGCTGCAGTACGGCCGCTTGCCGGAGCTCGACAAGCAGCTCTCGCAGGCGCAGGCCGCTGAGAACACCAAGTGGACGCTGCTGCGCAACAAGGTTACCGACGAGGAAGTGGCTGAGGTAGTCTCGCGCTGGACCGGCATACCCGTCTCAAAAATGCTCCAGGGCGATCGGGACAGGCTTCTGCGCATGGAAGACGCTCTGCACGAACGCGTGGTGGGGCAGGATGAGGCCGTTGTAGCCGTAGCCGATGCCGTGCGGCGCTCCCGGGCCGGTCTCTCAGATCCAGACCGTCCGAACGGGTCTTTTCTTTTCCTCGGTCCAACCGGGGTCGGCAAGACAGAGCTGTGTAAGTCCCTCGCTGAGTTTCTGTTTGACAGCGAACGGGCCATGGTGCGCATCGATATGTCCGAGTTCATGGAGAGACACTCGGTCGCACGGCTGATCGGTGCACCTCCGGGCTATGTGGGCTACGAGGCCGGCGGTTACCTCACAGAAGCGGTTCGCCGTCGGCCCTACTCGCTGTTGCTACTCGATGAGGTAGAGAAAGCACACCCGGATGTCTTTAACATCCTGCTACAGGTGCTCGACGATGGCCGCCTGACCGATGGTCAGGGGCGTACGGTGGACTTTCGCAACACGGTTATCGTGATGACCTCTAACCTCGGGTCTGACCTGATTCAGGAGCTTGCGGGTGATGACAACTACGAGGCTATGAAAACGGCTGTGCTGGGGGTTGTCGCGCGGCATTTTCGTCCGGAATTCATCAATCGCATTGACGAGACTGTGGTCTTTCACCCGCTTCTGCAGTCGCAGATTCGAGGAATCGCCGTCATACAGCTCGCCGGGCTACACGCGCGCTTGGCGGAGCGGGAGCTCGAGCTGGAAGTGAGCGACGCGTTCCTTGATCACCTTGTGCAAGGTGGCTTCGATCCGGTCTACGGTGCGCGGCCCCTGAAACGGGCGATTCAGAAGGAGCTGGAGAATCCCCTGGCACAGCGCCTGCTGGCCGGTGATTTTGCCCCTGGCGACCGCATTATCGCGGACTGGGTGAATGAGGAGGCCGCGTTCAGCAGCGTTAGTACCGATGCGGCGGCTTAAGCGTGCGCCGCGCAGGCCTGATGTGGCGGTGGGGCGCGCCGACTAACTGCAGTGCACACGGATAATGTCGCGCGCCTTCTGACGCTGTGTTTCTTTCTCTTCTTCTGAAAGAAAGCGCAGCTCGCCGTTATCTTCATCGCGAATTCGAATTCGCGCGGTCGTGTTGAGGGTTTCCAGGTTGTCCTTGGCCCGTGCGCAGCTCTCGGGGTTTTTGGCGACCTCCGTGCGCTGCTCCTGCCGGATGTCTACCTGTTCAAACTGGTTCCCCGGGCGCGGCACAGTTTCCGGCGGCACTGCGCCTTCTCCGGGTTTGACGCGGCGGATAAGGGAGGAGTTCTGCGAAACGACTTCGTATTCGACACGATCATCAGTTGGCGGACGGTCACTTACCACCAGCTTGTTCTGTTCGTCTCTCCAGCGATAGTAGGTGTCCGATGCGGATACGCTGGCCACTGCGCTGAGGAGCAGGGCACAAAGTCCAGCGACAATCAGGCCCCTGAATGGCAGAGTGGTCGATATATTCACGCAGAGCCCCGCTTATTAGTCCTGTAGACCATACCCAAGCAACACGGTGAGCGCAATTGCGACCGCTAGGCAATACTGCTGCGGGAGCGACTGCGGTCACGGTGGTACTTTTGGTCGTTGACAAGCAGGCGGACACTCACCACACTTGCACGGTCGTAGTTATGGCAATGGTCATGCAGGGTACCCTCTGCCGCTGATCTACCGCAGCAGTGCGATTATCCGCTGCGGCTGTCTCTGCGTCCCGTCGGCGACACGTTTTTGACTTGGCTATGGATTCAGCCACTGAAAACGCGTCGCAGTCCATACTGCGTTACCGCGCAGGCGACAACGTCACGGAACTCTTCGTGCTTGTTTTCCCTGTATCTCTTGCGGTCGATGCCAGTCGTGTCGACGGTCCGTTGGCGCCCGTCTCAGGACTGCGCGCCGCTGTGGTTTGTCGCCTGTGAGGGTAAGCGCGGGTGCGAACGAGGAGTTGGCAAGGTGGAGATGTTATCCGGTGGCGAGATGATCGCCCGGGCGCTCGAAGACGAGGGTGTTGAATTTATTTTCGGGTACCCCGGTGGTGCCGTTCTACATATTTATGACGCGCTGTTTAAAGCGGCGAAAGTCCCCCATATTCTGGTGCGCCACGAACAGGCTGCGACCCACGCTGCTGACGGCTACGCCCGCGCCACAGGTAAGCCGGGCGTCGTGCTGGTAACTTCGGGCCCGGGCGCGACCAACGCGGTCACCGGCATCGCCACGGCCTACATGGACTCTATTCCTATGGTCGTTCTTGCCGGGCAGGTGCAGAGTCACCTGATTGGCCAAGACGCGTTCCAGGAAACCGACATGATGGGAATCTCCCGGCCTATCGTGAAGCACAGCTTCCAGGTTCGCCACGCAAGCCAGATCCCCGAGGTCATCAAGAAGGCATTCCACATCGCTGCGAGTGGCCGCCCCGGCCCCGTGGTCATTGATATTCCAAAGGACATCACCCGCCCGGATGAAACCTTTGCGTACAACTATCCGGAGGCGGTGAAAATGCGCTCCTACTCGCCGGCCGTACGGGGTCATAGCGGGCAGATTCGCAAGGCCGCGAAGCTGCTGCTCTCGGCGAAGCGCCCGGTCATCTACGCAGGGGGCGGCGTGATTCTCGGGGAAAGTAGCGATCTGCTGACAGACCTGGCGCGGATGCTGCGTTTTCCGGTCACCAACACCTTAATGGGATTGGGGGCCTTTCCCGGCTCCGACGACCAGTTTCTGGGCATGCTCGGTATGCACGGCTTCTACGAGGCCAACATGGCGATGCATCACGCGGACGTTATTCTCGCCGTGGGTGCGCGCTTTGATGACCGCGTTACCAACACCGTTGCCAAGTTCTGTCCCGGGGCGAAGATTGTCCATATCGACATAGATCCGGCTGCCATAGCGAAGATCATGCGTGTTGATATTCCGATTGTTGGCCCGGTACGATCGGTGCTCACGGACCTGCTCGGCGCGATCCGCCAACTGCAGGGTGCCAGTGACGTCACCCTGCCCGATTCAGCCGCCCTGGACCGCTGGTGGGTGCAGATACAGGAGTGGCGTGACAAGCATGGCCTGTGGACCGGACGACGCTTTTCCCAGAGCAGTCTGATTATGCCGCAGGAGGTGATTCAGAGCCTCTATAAAGCGACCGACGGCGATGCGTACGTCACCTCTGATGTGGGCCAGCACCAGATGTTTGCGGCGCAGTACTACAAGTTTGACAAACCGCGCCGCTGGATTAATTCCGGTGGTCTGGGAACCATGGGCTTTGGATTACCCGCGGCCATGGGCGTGAAGCTGGCGTTCCCCGAGGCGCAGGTGGCTTGCGTGACCGGGGAGGGGAGTATCCAGATGAATATTCAGGAGCTGTCCACCTGCCTGCAGTACAACACCGGCGTCAAGATCATCAACTTGCGCAATAACGCACTCGGCATGGTGAAGCAATGGCAGGACATGCAGTACGAGGGACGTTATGCCATGAGCACCTACGAGGATTCTCTGCCGGACTTCGTCAAGTTGGTGGAGTCCTACGGCCACGTCGGTATGCAAATACATGATCTGGCGGAACTCGACGACAAAATGGCCGAAGCTTTTGCCCTAAAAGATCGACTGGTGTTCCTCGACATATTTGTCGATCCGATGGAACACGTATATCCCATGCATGTGGCGCCCAATGGCTCTATGAAAGACATGTGGTTAAGCAAGGACGAGAGGAGCTGACATGCGTCACATCATTTCTATATTGATGGAGAACGAACCGGGCGCACTATCGCGGGTGGTCGGACTCTTTTCGCAGCGCGGGTACAACATTGAAACTCTGAATGTTGCCGCTACTGAGGACTCGACCCTGTCGCGGCTTACGCTGACGACTTACGGCGACGACAAGCACATCGAGCAGATCACCAAGCATCTGAACCGTCTGGTGGATGTGGTCAAACTGGTGGACCTCACGGAAGGCGCGCACGTTGAGCGCGACCTGATGCTGATCAAGGTGCGCGCAGATGGCTCACAGCGCGAAGAGATAAAACGGACCACCGATATCTTCCGCGGGCAGATTGTCGATGTGGGCCCAAAGGTCTATACCATC
>JBLIIW010000157.1:0-9307 GCA_047635315.1 Halieaceae bacterium
GGCATTCAGTGCATCGTCGCCGCCGGTCTGGGCCAACTCCCCAAGCAGCGGCCCCAGCGGTGCAAACTTTTTCTCCAGTGCAATTACAGTCACGGCGACCAGCACGTAGGCAAACCACTTAAGTGCTAGCCACAATGGCATATCCCCTGCTGCCAGCATGTAACTGGCTACGCCGCCCATGCCAAGAATCACAGCCGCCAAAATAAGCGTCTG
The DNA here is from genome assembly GCA_047635315.1 of Halieaceae bacterium. Lineage (GTDB taxonomy): Bacteria > Pseudomonadota > Gammaproteobacteria > Pseudomonadales > Halieaceae > Congregibacter. Next base: position 214 of record JBLIIW010000157.1, read on the forward strand.
CGCAATGTTGCCCCATTTATGCGCCATGCTACCCGGTGGCTTAAAAATAATGACCCAGGTCACAAACAGCCAGAAAACGGTCAGCACGCTGGCCAAACCGGTCGGCACAACGTTGTAGCCAAGGTCATTCATCATAATGACGCCGGTAAGCCAGACTACCGGCATTGAGAAACGCGGAAAGCGATCCAGCACCATGCCGAGTTCTAACACCGTGAGCCGGGTTTCGGCGCTTAAGTCAGCGCGCTCCGCGTACTTTGCCCCAAGAAATACACCGACATCGGTCCCCAGCCAAAACACCCAACCAATCAAGTGTGCCAACAAGACGATGTCGTACGTTGTCATACGCTCGGCTCCGACTCATCGAAATTGTCAACCAGCTTGTTGCGCTTTTCAATGGATGTGAAGTCGGCATTTACGGCGCGAAACGCATCTTTCAGAAAAGCCTCTCGGCTCCGTTCGTTGGCGGCTTCTTCCTCCGCAGTCCACTGCAAGGCATCCAACTCCCCGGCAACTACAACACCCTTTTGAACCAGCAGCTTCTCCAGTGCCGTCGCATAGTCGCGGGTTGCCCAGAGCTGGTTCATGGTTTCCAGCAACGCTGTCATAAATACGTCCTGGCTAACGCTGTCAAAAAAAGACGGCCGCGAGCCCCGCGTATCCATTGAAATATCCTGATCGTTCGTCATCGTAAACACTCTTGTTTATTGACCATAAAACGCATCACTTCCAGGCTCCAAACCCGAACCACTGCATGCCGTCAGCAAAACGTCCCGTCTTGTCACTGAACCCCTGCTCTTGCTTTATGGCCTCAGCGTATTCGTCTTCCGATAACATCGAATACTGCGGCGTGATGAACTGCAGATGCTTGTCCGCGCTGAATCCCGCTTCTTCGCGAAGAACTGTGAAGTTCTGGTCGCGGAAGGCCTTATAGAAGGGCTCGTTGTTGTAGTAGGCATCCCAGTCAAGATAAAAGGCGTCATAAGGGTCAAGCGCATCGTTGGGGGGCAGTTCCATATGCAGCATCAGGCCGCCCGGACGTAGTACCCGGTGCGCTTCAGCAAAAAACTTACGAATGTCCTTGACCGAAAGCTCGTGCAAAAACATCGAGGAAAACACCACATCGACGCTGTTATCGTCATACGGCAGTGCCGTTGCATTCGCCTGCTCGAAGTCGACTGCCCTACCCTGAGATTCGGCACGGGCGTGGGCGTAGCGCAAACAGGCGGGTGCCACGTCGATGCCGACAACGCGCGCATCCGGATAACTCTGTTTCCAGGCACAGGTGTTGTGGCCAATTGTGCAACCCACATCGAGAATGGTTTGCGGTTGGAACTCGGGAAAGCTATGGCGGATGTATTGCGACATCGAGTGGCCGATGTCGTCATGATTCTCTCCCATCATCCCGAAAGAGAAAACACTGAAGCCATGGTCGTAGAGCGCGCCGGCCATCCACGGCGCCTGTGGGTCTTCCCGGTGGTAACTGCCCGGCGTCAGATGCACATCGACTGCAGTGACATTTCGGGGGATTTCCAGCTCCGGATTCAGACTGAGACTACCGAGCGTCTCAGCACTGGTCTGCTCTTCGACCTTCTCGCCAAGGCGAGCACGGTTCTCCGCGAGGGGACGCAGCACTGAACGCCACACCATCTCTTGGGTGTTGTAGCGGATGCTGGAATACAGACGGAACAGTGGATCGGGCTTGATGGCTTTATGTACGTCGGGCCCAGATGCAGGCGTTGTCCCTGCGGCCTTCATGGCCGGCTCAATCTGCGTCTCATAGCGACCGCGCATCTCGTTAGCCACATCGTTGAGAACATATTTACGCAAGCTGGCGACAAAATCCTGTTTGGCTACCTGCTCGCGAGTACCGCGAATATAAAGGTCATGCTGCAGTGGGGCGGGCATAATCACTCTCCTTATTGGCTTTTGAACACCACTTGAATATAAAACACAAAGATTCAAATATCCATAGATATGATAGTTGTTGTTTCATTTCACCGAGCTGTGAGTAGCCATGCACCAAGCGAATGGCCATATGCACCATATGGATAGTCTAAATGAAACAATATTGGTTGTTTGTGTAGATATTGGCACTTTTGTGTTTTATATTCGGGACACGTTGTGACCGGTGGCTGAAAATTCTTATGGAGCACGTTGACGTACTGATCGTTGGCGCCGGGGCGGCTGGAATACCTGCGGCGCTCTTCGCATCAAAAACCGGTGCCCGCGTAGTGCTCGCAGACGCCGCCTCATGCGCGGGCGGGACCTTCTACCTTTCCTCGGGCCAGATGAGTGCCGCCGGCACCCGCCTTCAGGCGCAAAAAGGCATCGACGATTCTCCGCAAAAGCATTTCGATGATGTCATGCGGATCAATCGCAACACCGCCGACCCGGACCTTGTCAGGCTCGCCGTGGAAAACGCCGCTGACACGCTGCACTGGCTGCTAGACAATGGCTTGCAGCTTCTCCCGGAACACCCTGTGGTGCACTTTGGCCACGAGCCCTATGAGACACCGCGCACCTACTGGGCAGAAGAGGGAGGACTCGCCATATGGAAAATACTCAGGCCCCTCCTTGAAGCCAGCGTAGCAGCGGGTCAAGTCGACCTGCGACTGGATACCAAGTTATCGTCCATCAGTCGCAATGAGGACAGCGTTCGTGTAACTCTGGAACACGCCGGGCGACGCTATGAGGTCACCGCCGGCAGTGTGGTACTCGCCACCGGCGGCTATGCATCGAACCCTGAACTCTTTTCGGAACTCAGCGGCGGCAAACCCCTGTACGGTGGTGCAAACGATTATTCGCTCGGCCAGGGCTTGGTGGCAGCACGAAACATCGGGGCCAGGGTCGTGAATCGCGACTACTACTTACCGAGCTTCGCCGCGGTGCCCTGCTCCAGTGCCCAAGGTGGCTATACCTTCCTCACGCAAACCTACCCACAGTTCCGCCAGCCCTGGGAAGTGTACGTAAACAGCGACGGAAAGCGCTTCATGCGCGAAGACGACCCGAGTGTCGACCGCCGCGAGCGCGAGTTGCTCAAACTACCAGGAATGCGTTTCTGGGCAATTTTTGACGAGAGCATCAGACAAACCGCACCCTCTTTCTTTACGAAGCATAGCTGGGAAGAGATCGCACCGCGCTTCAACAAAGACCCGGCCTTTCAATGCGCAGACTCACTCACCGAGCTTGCCGCCCGGATAGACTGCGATGAGAGCACGCTGCAGCACAGCATCCGTGAATTCAACGCGGCGATCGACTCCGGGCTAGCGGATTCGTTCGGGCGCGAGCATCGCCCTCTGGCCCTCAAAAATGGGCCTTTCTACGCCGTTGAACACGTGGGCTGGAGCATCGTCGGCTTCGCCGGGTTGGGCGTTAATGCCGCGCTGCGGGTCGTCGATGAATCCGGGGACGCGATAAACGGCCTGTACGCGGCGGGCGAAATTCTCGGCATGGGCGCGACCTCCGGAGATGCCTTTACGGGCGGCATGAGCGTGACCCCTGCCATGACCTTCGGCAGACTGCTCGGTCAGCGACTGGCGCAGGCACACAGCCGCTCCAACCAAACGGTGCAAATTGCCTGAACACCAACAAAATTAACCTTAGTGTGATTTTCACGTCGCGTCTTCAGGGTGCTACCAACTTCGGTTGTTCCCGCGCATGGACGCGTCATTCCAGGAGAAGACAATGCGATTACCCTCGATTTGTTCGCGGTTCACGATGCAATTTGCTGCGGGAGCAGTACTCGCCCTGAGCCTCGCCCTCCCGACAGTCGCCAGCGCCATTACACCCTGCGACCGCGAGGCGGGTCACGGCCTGGATCCCGATGGTGTCGTCGCCGGGGTAAGTCGGTCTGCGATGGATATGGAGGCGGCAGAGAAAGCATGCCGCCAGGCCGTCGCCGAGTATCCGGCACATGCGCGCAGCAACTATCAACTGGGACGTGTGCTTTATTACACAAGTAGGGGCAAGGAGTCCCTCCCCTTCCTGCAAACCTCGGCGGATGCGGGTTATCCGCAGGCACAATTTGTTCTGGGCTTTATCCAGACGATTGAGGATCAGGTGCCCATCAATTACTGCGCGGCGGCCGAGCTGTGGAAGAAATCTGCGGCACTGGACCACCCATGGACCGGCGTGTACCTGCCATGGGAATATCTCAAGGGTAACCTCGCCGAATGTGACATCACCCTCTCCGACGCCGATCTGCAGCGTTTGGAGCAAGTGGCAGTGCACAATATCCCTTACATTGATTCCGAGGGACGAATAGAAGCCATGCAGGCTCTACTAAAGGAGCACCTGGCGGCGAAGGCAACAAGCAACTGAAACAAACGTTAAGCAAGCGATCTCAAACCAAAAGAATGCGCGTACTGACATAAAAGAGGAACGTTACGATGAATAAGGGATTATGGACAATGTCCGCACTGGCACTGGTCACGGGCGTACAAGGCACAGCGGCGATAGCGCAGGAAAGTTCAGGGCGACTTGAAGAGGTGCTCGTCACGGCGGAACGCCGCTCTGCCTCGCTGCAGGACGTGCCGGTCTCTGTGAGCGCCCTGAGTGCTGAAGGCCTGCAGAATCGGATGGTGCAGGAAGCGGAAGATCTACAGCGCTTCGTACCCAGCCTGAAAATGACCAACAACATTACGACGCCAACCAACCTGTCCGTGTCTATGCGCGGATCGGCCGTTCAGGATGCGTCGCTCGTCGTTGCCGAGTCACCATTCGGCATTTACATCGATGATATCTACGTCGCGCGTATGAACGGCAACAACGTGACTCTTGCCGATATCGAGCGCGTAGAAGTACTGCGTGGACCGCAAGGCACGCTCTATGGCCGAAATACAGTGGCGGGTGCCGTTAAGTTTGTGACCCGGGACCCGGGCGAAGAAGGATGGTTCAACGCCACCGTCGGTGCGGGTAATTGGGATCAATACCAGGCCAGCTTCAGCGGCGGCACCAAGCTAAATGACTCCTGGGCCGCATCTCTTTCCGCGCAAATTACTGAGAAGGACGGGCAGTTCGATAATGTCACCGAGGGTGTCGAAGTCGGCCTTGAGCGCAATCTGGCGATGCGCGGCAAGCTGCGCTACATGGGCAGCGATACTTTTGGTGCCATCGCAACCGTCAGCTGGTCGAAATCCAATAATGATGCCCTGCAGCAGCCCCCAGGCACTACCCCCGGCGTACCAGGCGATCAGGTTTTTGAATCCGATGACATCCTGCCGACCCTCGGAGACTACAACGTAGGCACGTCATTTATGCCGCGCCAGCCGGGCATGGCCTCAGCGCCTGAGGGCGAAATTACCCAGCTCATCGCGTCTCTCAAACTGTCCTGGCAGCTTGCCGGAGGCACACTGGAATCCATCACGGGTTACGTGGAAACTGACGATCAGTGGACCGCTGACTTCAGCGGTCTGGGGCTCATCATGGCGGCCACCAATCCGACTGTGGATCAGTACAGTCAGGAATTTAAATTCCAATCTGAGGCCATGGACGGCAAGCTCCTCTACACACTCGGCGCGTACTTCTTCCGTGAAACAGCGGAGCAGCCCTTCGCCTGGCAGTTCTTCACCCCTACTTCAAACAGCTTTATCGAAGCGGAAACGGATTCTATAGCGCTGTTTGGGCAGGCTGACTATTCGATCTCCGACCAGCTGACTGCCACCGTCGGCGTTCGCTGGGTGGAAGACGAGAAAGACTTCTCTATCGGATTTGAAGGACTACCTTCTTCAATTCTGCCAGTACCCGCAGAGGATTTTGTGGAACTGAACGAGAGCTATGACGCGGTCACACCGCGCTTTGCCCTCAACTACACTTTCGCAGATGTAGGCGTTATTGATAACGGCATGGTGTATGGCTCTGCTTCAAGCGGCTTCAAGTCCGGTGGCTTTAGCGGTATCGCCATCTTCGGTCTGGCAGATTCGCGTACGCCTTATTTTGAAGAAACCAACTGGACCTACGAAATGGGCTTCAAAGGCGACATGTTCAGTGACACCCTGCGTGTTAACGCGAACTACTTTATGTCGCGCACGGAAGACGCACAGCTCAATGCCACCACGAATGGCGGTGCCTCTTTCCCCATACAGAACGCCGGTGATGTGCATGTCGATGGTCTGGAAATGGAAATCACCTGGGCACCCACCGATGGTCTGACCCTATTCGCGAACGCGGCGTTCATGGACAGCGAATTCAAGAACCTGGATCCGGGTGCAGCACCGGCACAATCAGAAATCATCTTCAACAACCCCAACCCGACCCCCCCACAAACGCCAGACTACGCGTACACGGTCGGTTTCGACTACCGATTGCCCCTGTCTATCGGAAGCGGCAGTGAGTTCATGATCGGCGCGAACTACTTCAGCTCAGATGAATACTTCGTCGGTTCTACCAACGACTTCATTATTTCACCCTATGACCGCACCGATGGCTACATTGGCCTGGCCTACGGTGACGACTGGGAGTTCCGCTTGTCGGGCCGCAACCTGAGCGACGAGACGGATATCATTTCCGGAAGTCGGCAACTGGGCGGATTCATCTTCCTACCCCAGCGTGAGTGGATGGTCGCGGTCACGTACCGCCCCTAGGAGCTGCAATAACCGGGGCGTAGCAACGCCCTGAAAAGGCCCGGACAGTGCAGACTGCCCGGGCCTTTTTTTGTTGGCAACTGGTTGCCGGTACTGTGGGTACTACAGAGGCGGATCGCTTGGTGCCCGGTGCCGCCGATCTGCCGCATCCTGTGCTAATCTCGGCGTCTCTATCCCGGCATCATGAGCAGCTTATGAATCGGCTTCTTCAGCTTATTTCTTTACTCGTTCTTTCGAGTACATTGTTTTCAGTCCCGCAGATTTCCCAGGCGGATGAAAGCCCGAAGTACGTGCTCGTCACCGGCACGAGCACGGGTATCGGCCGCAACCTCGCGGAGACGCTGGCTCGCAACGGCTATCACGTTTACGCGGGCGTCCGCAAAGACCAGGACTACACAGCGCTGAACGCGATCAAGAACGTCACCGCAGTGCGCCTGGATGTCACCCGGCAAAACGAAATCGATGCGGTCCTCGAACTGATCCGCGCCAGCGGCACGGGCCTGTACGGGCTAGTTAATAACGCGGGCGTCGGTGGTGGCGGTACCGTCGCTGACACGCCGGTCGAACAGCAGACCTTTGTCTACGACGTCAATGTCGAGGGTGTTTACCGGGTCACCAGCGCATTCGCGCCACTCATTATCGAATCGCAGGGACGCATCGTGACCACGGGCTCGATCGCCGGAACCCTATCCTGGGCGGGCGGCAGCGCCTATGCCGGCAGCAAGCACTGGATCGAGGCATTTACAGACGCGCTGGCCGCAGAAATGGAACCGCAAGGTGTTTCTGTCAGCGTCGTGGAACCAGGCAACTACCAGACGCACATCCGCCGCAATAGCGTATTACGTGAATTCGAGCGTATGACGGCCGCTGGCGGCGAGATCAGCGACGACATGCACAGGCTCTATGAGGACACGGAACAACGGGAGCTCTCCTACGAGCTGCCAGACGCGGTGAGCGCGGCCTTCATGCACGCCCTGTTCGATGGCAATCCGCTACGACGCTACATGGTGGTGCCCAGCGCCGAAGAGCAGGGTTTGACCATTGCGACGAAAATCGAGCAACTCCTTCAACTCAACACCTGGGGCCCCTACAGCTACGACCGAGATGAGTTGGTGGCGATGCTGGACCAGGCGTTGGCCGCGAGGCAGCCCGCAGCTGACGATGCGGACATCACCGAGGCCGAGCTCTCCGCACTGATCCAGGTACTGGCGTCCGATGAGTTTGAGGGACGAGCCCCGAACACGCCAGGGGAAGACAAGACCATCGCCTGGCTCACGGAGCGGTTCAGGGAGGTCGGACTCAAGCCCGGAAACGCTGGCAGCTTCACCCAGGCAGTACCTTTGGCAAAGAGTACGGTGAAACCCGAAAGCGCCCAACTCAGCCTCAAAGCAGCAGACGGCACAACGCAGGCCTACCGCTACCGCGACGACATGGTCATCTGGCCCAAGGCTGGAGGCCAGCGGCACAGCATCAGCGACAGCGAACTGGTCTTCGTAGGTTACGGTATCGTTGCCCCGGAGTACGACTGGGACGATTACGGCAATATCGATATGAGCGGCAAGACCGCCGTCATCCTCATTAATGACCCCGGCTTCGCCACAGAAGACGCCGGGCTTTTCAATGGCAGGTCCATGACCTACTACGGGCGCTATACCTACAAGTTCGAAGAAGCGCGCCGACAAGGCGCCGCGGCTGCGTTGATCATTCATGAAACCGCTCCAGCGGCTTATCCCTGGGATGTGGTGCGTTCCAGCTGGACCGGCCCCCAATTTGACCTGGTGAGGGAATCCGGCACGGGTGAGCGTCTGCCCATGGAAGGCTGGGTACAGAACTATGTGGCGGAAGAACTTCTCGCCAACGCCGGGCTGACCCTCGAGGCCGCGCACAGCAGCGCATTAAGCGGCGACTTCGCCGCAATTCCTCTGGGCGCCAGTGTGAACATTTCCCTGGAGGCGGAAACCGCGGATATCGAGTCCAACAACGTGATCGGGCGCATAGAAGGGGCGGTACACCCGGAGGAGACCATCATCTACATGGCGCACTGGGACCACTTCGGGGTCGGTGAAGCCGTGGATGGCGATGCGATTTACAACGGCGCCCGGGACAACGCCAGCAGCACCGCTGCCCTCATCGAACTGGCGGAGAAGTTCCTGTCACAAGACGCGCCGCCCGAGAGGAGCATCCTGTTTCTAGCCGTGACCGCAGAGGAGTTCGGATTGCTCGGCTCCGCTTTTTACGCGGAGAATCCGCTGGTACCCACAGCTCAAACGGTTGCCGCGATCAACATGGATGGCGCAAATATCTGGGGACCGGTCCGGGACATCACCGTCGTGGGCTATGGCCAGAACGACATGCAGGATTATCTCGTTGACGCAGCCACGGCCCAGGGGCGTCGGGTAGACCCGGAACCGCTACCTGAGAAAGGCTACTTTTACCGCTCAGACCACTTCATGCTGGCGAAAAAGGGCATCCCGGTCCTCTACACTAACAACGGCATAGAAACTATCGATGGT
>JBLIIW010000158.1:0-9288 GCA_047635315.1 Halieaceae bacterium
GAGGAAGCCATCCAACTGCACGGCGGTATGGGTCTGACGGATGAGCTTGATATTCCCCATTACGCCAAGCGCCTGATGATGATCAACGCTACCTTCGGTGACCGCGACTACCATCAGAGTCAGTTCAATGCGTTGAGCTATGGCTCACAGGCCGAGCAGCGGGTCTCCTCGATCAGCGACGCGGCATAAATCCGGTTCTTGCCCCCAATTGCCTTAGCTAAGGGGGCCGCCACAGCGGAGTTCCAGCATGGATGTCAAAGATAAGGTTGTCGTCGTTACCGGCGGTGGTAACGGCATTGGCCGGGCGTTATGCGAACGCTTCGCAGCTGAGGGCGCTGCGCACCTTGTGGTGGTGGATCTTGAGGCTGATAGTGCGCAAGCCGTTGCCGACAGTATTGGCGGTTCAGCGCATGCGGTAGACGTGCGCGACGAGTCGCAGATTGTGGCGATGGTGGAGGCGGTTCTGGCCGAGCAGGGACGTATCGACCTGTTCTGCTCAAATGCCGGCATCATAGCCACCGATGGTCCGGGCTGGTATGCCAGCTCTGCGAGCAACGAAACCTGGCAGGCCATGTGGGACATTCACGTGATGAGTCATGTCTGGGCCGCCCGCGCCTGCTTGCCTTCCATGATCAAGCGCGGCTCGGGGTATTTCCTCAATACCGCCTCTGCCGCCGGACTCTTGAATCAGGTGGGTGATGCCGCCTACTCGACGACCAAGCACGCAGCAGTTGGCTTCGCCGAATCACTGGCGATTACCCATGGGGACGACGGCATCAAGGTTTCCTGCCTCTGTCCACAGGCGGTGGCCACCCACATGATCGGTGTCGTCGAAAACGGCGGAACCGCCGGGGTGGATGGTGTGTTGAGCCCAGCCGATGTTGCTCGCTGCGTGGTGGAGGGACTTGCGGAGGAACGCTTTTTGATACTGCCGCATCCGGAAGTAGCCAAGTACCGGGAACGCAAGACCGCGGACTACGACCGCTGGCTGAGCGGCATGCGGAAATTGCGTCAAAAATTCGGTAACCCTACAATCTGATCCCGCTCTTCGGGCTGCCTCTGGAGTTTTCGTGGAAAGACGCGAGCGTTTTGCACGCATTGTTCTCAATGGTTTCGAGTCCTATTTTGCGGAGTACCAGAACATCACTCTGGCCGCGCGCTCGCGCTTTGAAAATGCTGACTGGCTTGGGGTTCAAGGCGCTACCATTGAGCGCATAGATCTCTACAAGTCCAAGGTGAACTCGCTGCTGGGCACCGTCGAACTGGTGGCCGGTAGTGAGCTGCGTAACTACAGTTTCTGGCGCGATACGCGCAAGATCTATTCGCGCCTGATCAAAGGTCACAACAACTTTGAGATCGCTGAAACGTTCTATAATTCGGTGTATAACGCCGTATTCGAACACGAGCAGATTCGCAACGAATACGCGTTCATCTTCTCCTCCCAGGGTGACATACCGCTCTCCGATACGAGCAAGGTCCTGCGCCACTACCGGGTGAGCGACTCGATTAATGACACGCTACGCGAATTGCTGAATGACTACGCGTTTAGCCTGCCTTACGAAGATCTGGACCGCGACGTTGAGTCTATTCACAAGGCTGTGGATGAGCTGATTGCTGAATCCGGCTTTGAGCTGGATCTGGATGATCTGCGTCTTGAGGTTCTGCGGAATCACTTTTATCGCAACAAGGGCGCGTATATTGTTGGTCGCGTCCTGTCGGGAGATGACAGCATTCCGTTTGTTCTGCCGATTCTGCATAACCAACGGGGTGCCGTGTACGTTGACACGGTGTTGTTCGGGTCAAACCGCGCGAGCGTAATATTCAGTTTCACGCGTACCTATTTTATGGTCGACGCGACCATTCCCTCCCAGTACGTACTGTTTCTTAGCAAGCTGATGCCTGCGAAGCCCATTTCGGAGATATACAGCGCCATGGGCTATAACAAGCATGGCAAAACTTACTATCACCGCTCCGCCGTGCGCCACATGGAATCAACCTCGGACAAGTTCATCATCGCCCCGGGGATCAAGGGTATGGTGATGAGCGTGTTTACGCTGCCTTCCTATCCCTTTGTGTTCAAGATTATCAAGGACCGCTTTACTCCGCCGAAGGAGGTCACGCCCGAAGAGGTCAAGGCCAAGTACCGGCTGGTGAAACGCTCAGACCTTGCGGGCCGCATGGCCGATACGCAGGAATTTGCCAATCTGGCCTTTGCGCGCGAGCGATTTTCGGAGGAGCTTATGATAGAGCTCCGCGAGGTGGCGCCCTCGCAGTTGGAGGAACACGGCAAGGCCCTGGTTTTTCGTCACGTCTACGTAGAGCGGCGCATGACGCCCCTGAATATCTACCTCCAGGGCGCCAGCGATGAGGCTCTGGAGGAGGTTATGGATGAGTACGGCAATGCGATCAAACAGCTTGCGGCGGCCAATATTTTCCCCGGCGACATGCTGCTGAAGAACTTTGGTGTTACCCGCCATGGGCGTGTGGTGTTCTATGACTATGACGAGATTGTGCCCCTGCTGGAATGCAGTTTTCGCAAAATTCCACTGCCTCGAGATGACATCGAAGAGATGGCGAGCACACCCTGGTATTCGGTAGGCAAGAACGATATTTTTCCCGAGGAGTTCCGCCTGTTTTTCTCCGGCAACCAACGCGCGCGGCGGGCCTTTGATGAGAAACACTCTGATCTGTACGAGGCGGAGTTCTGGAAATCACTACAGGAGCAGATACGTGGCGGCTATGTGGAATCGTTCTACCCTTACCGGCGCCGATTGCGCTTTCCCCGCGACCAGGATGATTTTCCGGTGAGCCACTCCTGATGGCCACTATTTATCTTATTCGGCATGGGCAGGCTTCCTTCGGCACCGATGATTACGACCGCTTGTCCCCGCTCGGTCGCGAGCAGGCCTCGCTCACCGGGGCGTATCTCGCCAAGACCGGCGTGGTCTTTGATGCGGCCTATTGCGGCACTTTGAAGCGACAGCGGGATACGGGGAGTCTGGCCCTGGCCGCGCAGAGCGACCCGCTCGAACTGTGGGAAGACGAACGACTGGATGAAGTGCGCAACGATGAGCATCTGGAACATTTGCTGCCTATTATTACGCAGCAGCGGCCGGAGATTCAGGCACTGTTGGATCAGGGGCTCAACTCGAGCAAGCGATTCCAGAAAGTGATCGACGCGGTGTTCAACTACTGGGTTTCACCGGAATGTGATGTGCCGCAGATCCAGAGCTGGACGGACTATTCCACGGGCGTGCAGGATGCGCTCGCAGACATAGTTCGCAATCAGGGAGCAGGCAAGACCACCGCTGTGTTTACCTCCGGAGGCACTATCGCGACGATGGTTGCCGCCGTGCTGGGTCTGCCGGGAAGCCGCACCTATCAACTCTATGAGCCTGTGTTCAACTGTTCCGTAACGCAGCTTTTCTACAGCGCTGATCGCGTGTCGTTGTCCTTTTTCAACGACTGCTCCTTCCTGCGCCAGCTCTCTGCTGAGCGTGGGCAGAAGCTCGTCACCTACCGTTGAGCGCTAGCGGGCGAATCTATCTCGTGCGGCACGGCGAAGCCGCTGCGAGCTGGGGTGAGAGTGCGGATCCCGGTCTTTCTGAGCTGGGCCGGCGTCAGGCGATGGAGGCGGCTACGCGGCTGCAGGGCGATCTTGTGGGCCTGGATGTGACACTGGTGAGCAGTCCGCTTCAGCGCGCTAAGGAGACTGCCGCAGCCCTGGTGGGCTTGCTTGATAAGCCCCTGTCGATCGACGAACGCTTTGCTGAGATTCCGTCGCCTGTGCCGCTGGCAGAGCGTCAGCCCTGGCTGCGGGACTTCATGCGGCAGGTGTGGTCGACGCAGGACGAATCACTCGTAAGTTGGCGAAGCGCCATGATCCAGGGTATTGGAGAGCTGCCGGGATCGGCGGTGGTTTTTACGCATTTTCTGGTAATAAACAGCATCTTGGGCTGGCTTCAGCAGCGCGAGGAAACCCTCGTGGCGTGGCCCGCAAACGCCTCTGTTACGGTTCTCTCCCTTGTGGACGGAGAGCTGCGCCTGGAGACCCTCGGCGAGCAGATGCGAACCAGGGTGAACTAGGGTGAACTGGGGCGCATGCGAATCAGCGATTCCTGCGCAGTTGACGCTATCAGGCGCCCCTCACGACTGAAAAATTGACCCCGGCTGAAGCCCCGGCCTCCGCCTGCATTCGGGCTGTCCATCGTGTAGAGCAAATAGTCATCCACTCGGCCAGGTCGGTGAAACCAGATCGCGTGATCGAGGCTTGCGGCCTGTATTTTCTTACTCATGGCCGTGTAGGGGTGAGGCAAGAGCGCGGCGCCCAGAAGCGCGAAATCGGAGATATAAGCGATGAGTGTCTGGTGACGGTTAGGGTCATCACCCAGGTCTCCCGGTACACGAAACCACAGGTGTGAGATGGGGTCTGCTACTTTCGGATTCAGGTAGTCGCGGCGTTGCACTGGGCGCCGCTCAATCGATTGCGCCATCGGGGGGTCGAACTTATCCGGGTGTAATTGGGACATCTCGGTCCAGTATTCGAAGTCCGTCTGGAGTTCTTCGGGCGGTGCCACTTGAGGCATCGGGGCCTCGTGGTTCAGCCCCTCTTCAATCTCTTGATAGGACACCGATGTAATGAAGATCGGTTTGCCGTCCTGTTTGGCCACGACTCGTCTGGTCGCGAAACTGCGCCCGTCTCTGGTTGGGTCGACTTCAAAGACGATCTGCTTCTTGGGATTTCCCGGGCGCAGAAAATAGGCGTGCAGGGAGTGCGCAACACGCTCTCCTTCAATTGAGCGGTTGGCCGCATTCAGGCTCTGAGCGAGAACCTGCCCCCCGAATATCCGCCGCGGGCGTTCCGGGCTGTTACCAGTAAAGAGGAACGTATCGACCCGGGTGACCTCCAGGTAGCCCAGCAGCTGTTGGAGTTTTTCACTCACGGCGTTTATCCCCAGTCTCAGTTACGCGGTAGCAATCCGTTAACAAACACATCGAAGTAGTCGAGCGATGCCCGATCGATATCGTCTACGGATCGCCATAAATTCATATCCATTGAGGCATTGATGGCACCGGCCATCAGATTGCGAGCAATGAAGGGATTGATATCCCTCACGCTGCCGTCTTGCTGCCCTTCGACAACAAAATCCTCGAAGCGGCTGTTGGTGGTATCTGTAGCCGCGAGAATCAGGCGCCTACGCGGGGTAGGCAGCGCGGTGATCGTATTGTAGCGAATTAGCGGGCCAACGCTGGAGTTCTGGGCATGAAAGACCCGGCGTGCCGTTTCATCGAGCTTCTGCAAACCCGATCCGTCACTGCGCATAGCGCGACTCTGGATGCGCTCCAGAATGGCAATTGAGCGCTCGTAGCAGGCGTAGAGAAGGTCTTCCTTATTGGGGATGTGATAGTAAAAGGCACCCTTGGAGACGTTGAGATGTTCGGCGATATCGTCCAGAGACGCCCCGGCGAAGCCCTTCTTGTTAAAAAACCAGGTGCCGGCCTTGTAGAATGCTTCCTGCTTCTGTCGATTCTGTTCTTCCCGGTCAAAGCCTTGCGCCTGGCGGTCATCATCGCCGCTGACCGTCAGCGCTACCGCTGCGTATTCGCCTGGACCTACAAAAAGGCCGCGCTGGATTATGTCCCAGGCCGCATCCGCTGTGCCCAGCACATCGGCCCGCTCGATGTGGTGCAGCCAGTGAAAAGCCCAGTCAGTCGCGCCGATAATTGCCCGGGTTGTAGCTATTGTTTCGCAGGCGCGCATTTCGCCCTGGCTCTGCGCTTCACGAAGAAATCCCCGCGTGCGCTTGAACATGCGTATGTAGTCGGCTTCTATGAGTTGACGGTGTTCAGGCTTGAGCGATGCTATTTCGAGCAAAGCGGCAAGATGTACGCCTCGGCCTTCCTGTGCGGCCAGCCAGCCCTCGAACTGGCTGCGGAAAAACGCGGCGGCGCATTGCAGAGGTGATTGCCCGGAAGCATCGATACGGTCGAGTACCTCGTGCTGATGTTGCAGCGAAGCCTCGTAACACTGGAAGATCAATTCCTCTTTGGTCCGCACATAGTAGTAGAGGCTGGTCTTGGTAAGACCGAGCTCTCGGGCTACGTCTTGCAGTGTGGTCGCGCGCGAGCCCTTGCCGTTAAACAGGCGTGCAGCTTCAGACAGAATGGCAACGCGTTTTGCATCGTGCTGGGCTTTGCGATTGAAGGGTGAGGTATTGAGCTGCGGGGGTACTGTGGTCATCACCTTCGTGTCATGCGGAGCGCATACTTCATAGTTAAGAATTCCAACTTTAAGTATTATTTGGCTCCCTGTCTATGGGCAAGGCTGCTTCTTTGGGGTCTCTTGAGCGTCAGCTCAGTGCCGCACACTGCGCATGCCGGTGGCAACCCAGCAGATGATCGTTGACCATACCGGTCGCCTGCATCTGCGCGTAGATGATGGTGGGGCCTACGAACGTGAACCCACGCTTTTTCATGTCTTTGCTGATGCTTTCAGAGAGCGGAGTGCTGGCGGGCACCTCGCTCATGCTCTCCCAGCTGTTCTGTAGCGGCCGCCCGTCGAGGAAGTTCCAGAAATAGTCGATCAGGGTAGTCCCCTGATCGTACAGAGATAGCGTTGCACGGGCGTTTTTCCTGGCCCCAAAGACCTTCAGTCGATTGCGGACGATAGCGGCATTTGTGAGGTGCTTTTCCAGGTCCGAGTCGCTGTAGCGCGCGATATTATGGACGTCAAAGTTATCAAAAGCGGCGCGATAAGCCTCTCGCTTTCGCAGTATCGTGATCCAGCTCAAGCCGGCCTGCGCTCCCTCCAGAAGTAGGAATTCAAACATCGTACGCTCGTCACGCAGCGGCACGCCCCACTCCTCGTCGTGATAGGCAACATACAGGGGATCGTCCCCACACCAATCGCACCTTTGTTTTGTCTTCGTGCTATTCACACTCGGTTCCTCCAGGTGGCTGGCCTCAGTTCATGACGCTTAGGAGCGGCTGTGCAAGAATGCACATCCCTGAGGAGCCTAGCATGACAGATACCCTGAAATACTCACTGAGCGACAGCGTAGGAACTTTGTTGATCAATCGTGAGGAGAAACACAATGCCCTTGGCGCCGCGGAGCTGAGTAGTCTGCCGGAGCTGCTGCAGGCCATTGAGCAGGACGACGAGGTGCGCGTGCTGGTAGTGACCGGTTCCGGCAACAAGACCTTCTGCGCGGGGGCCTCCCTTGATGACCTGAATGCCGGGCGCATCACGCCGAACCAGTTTCAGGAAGCGATGGAGTGCCTGTCGGCAGTTTCCATCCCCACTATCGCGGCTATCAATGGCAACGTATTTGGCGGAGGAGTTGAGCTGGCTCTGAGCTGTGACTTCCGCCTTGGGACTGAAGGCATGCGGCTCCGGGTGCCCGCCGCAGCGTTTGGTCTTTGCTATCCCCCGGCGGGTATCGCACGTTTTGTGAGCAAGCTTGGAGCGAGCGCGGCCAGAAGAATGCTGGTCGCTTCAGAGACGCTCTACGGTGAGGAACTCATGCGGCTGCAGTTTCTGGATTACCTTGTTGCCCAGGACCGGCTCAGCGAGCGGACGGAGGAGTTGGCACTGCATATCGCGGGTCTTGCCCCGTTGGCTACCCGCGCTATGAAGAAGCTGGTGAGCCTTGCTGAGCGAGGAGAGATGGATATGCTCCAGGCCGAAGAACTCGTTGCACGCTGCGCTGATTCGGACGACCTTCAGGAAGGCCTCGCGGCGCAAATGGATAAGCGCGCTCCTCATTTTGTCGGGAGATAGGATCGCTGGTGCGGCAAATCTAGGTTGCCCGGGATTCATCGCCGGGTAGATGGAACCCGATAAGAACCTCTGTACCTATCTCGTGCGACACATGCGCCTCGGCGATACCCGCTTCCTGTAAGTGAGCGATGAACGCGCCGCCGGCAGTGTGCATTCTCTCCTGCTTCAGATGTACGCCGTTGTCCGTAACCCGAAGCTCGTAGCGGAGTTCGCCCGTTCCATCGAGCTCCGGACTCGGAAGCGTGACCGTTACGATAGCCCCAAGCTCTTTGTTGGCCAGCGTGTTCTGGTAAGCCTGATGCAGCGTCTCATAGAGGATCAGGGCCAGGTATAGCGAGTGGCCTGCGTCTATGGGCTGCGCCGATACATCATTAATCACGATGGTATTCGCGAACTGCCGGCCTCGAGAACTCAACCTCGTCGACAGCTCATTGACGAAGGCGTGTAGGTCACAACACTCGCGGCCAGCGATTGAGTGGGTGACCGACTGTGCGAGACGCAGGCAGTCAATCTGCTCGCTGAGTTCCTTATCAGCGCCAGCATTGCCCTGATCGCGCTGGTCCTGTGCTTTGGCATCGACCGCATCGCTTAGCACGTCGAGCAGGCGCTGAGCTCGCTCCACTGACGCGCCTCGCAGTCGCTCGTTATCTTCCAACTGGGCCTGGAAATCGTCCTGCAGCCTTGCGAAGGCAGCGGCTTCATCCTCTGCGCGTTCACGACGTACTGCAGCGACGACCCGGCGGTCGTTCAGCTCCTTCACCAGCCAGGCAAATGCCAGCGCGAGTACCGCGTAGCCCACAAACGCCCACCATGACAGCCATGCAGGCGGTTTAACGTGGATAGGAAGCGCAATCTCATTCTGGCTCCACACCCCAAAAGAGTCCGCGCCGCGAGCTCTGAATACATAGTCGCCGGGCGGTAGATGCTTGTAGGAGGCGGAATTGTCGGGGCCGGAATTGGTCCAGTTGGAGTCGAAGCCTTCGAGGATGAACCGAACTCCCCTGCGATATCTTGATGACAAAATATCTGCGCGTAGAACTATTTCGATCGGCTGATCTTGTTCTGTAATTAAAATCGATCTCAGTAAGCTGCGCTGGTTCGAGAGAGTATGAGTACGTTCACCGAGAGTAACCTGGGATAAGTAAAGCGCACTTCGCGACCTGATATTTAGTGGTTCCTGAGTGTCTATCCTGATTAATCCGCCAGACCCCCCAAAGAATACGATTCCGTCAGAGGTAATGTGAGACGCACCGTAATCTACCGAAATTTGATCGAACAAGCCGGTCTCATAGGTCGCAAGGGGCTGCCCATTGCCACCGAGTACACGAATACCGCTCTTGGCACCGATCCACAACCGGTCTCTTGAATCGACCTCGATTGCATAGACTGGTTCTCCAATCGTCGATATGAGCTCTTGCGTTTTCGATCGTTGTGATGCGTCCCAAAAATTTCTGGCCACACTAATCTCTCCTCCAGGATTCCCGAAATAGATCGAGTCAGAGGAGCTC
>JBLIIW010000159.1:0-9192 GCA_047635315.1 Halieaceae bacterium
TACCGACATGGATCAGTACCGTACCCCCGCGCCCGGCCAACAAGCCCCCAAGTTGCGCCTCCGCCGCCAGGCGCCGCAACTCCAGTGCCGTAGGCTGCGTACCGCGATGGTCGGCTATCGCCACCTCACCCACACCGACGACGGGATCAACAAGATACAGATCCCGCGCGACATCACCGGTTAGCGTGGGCGCGGGCACACGGTAGGCGCCCGTGTACATAAAGGCACGCAGCCCCTGCGCGCGCAGGCCCATCACGTTCCCGAAGAGCACCTCGAGGGAGCGACCGAGAGAATCGGTACCCAGGGCCCCCACCGGCGACGTAACCCCCGCACGAATAAAGGTCTCCGCATCCAGTTCCGCCGTGCGATTGCCGAAGCCACCCTCGCCGCCACCACCGCAGGGATGCGTCAGCGCATCGACTATCCCCGGCAGGAGCACCCTGCCGCGCCCGTCCACCACCTCATCAGCTGGCACGGAAAGCGCAGCGTCGCCAATCGCCAGAACGCGTCCACCGCCCACCAGCACATCCACCGCACCGCGCGGCGCGGGGTCAAAAAGCTCAGCACCCTCTATACGCAGCAGCATCAGCCGGGAGCCTCATCGGAGCGCGCTTCCAGCAGGGCCCGGGTCGCCTCGCGCTTTTCATGGGACAGGAGCAACACCAGATCACCGGGCTCAGCCCAACGCAGTGCGGCGCGTACCGCATCCAGTTCTGTCTTCGCGAGCTTCAGGTCTTTGCTCGCGTAGCCCTGCGCCCTGAAAGCATCCCTGAACACAGCCGCTACCTCGCCTTCCGGGCGGCCACGGGCCTGCGCATCCATACGCTTGATAAGCACGCGATCGAAGCGCAGGGGGTTCGCCGCATCGGCAAAGTCGCGAATGTCCTGATCGCTGCGATCACCCGCCTGACCGATCACCAGCGCCCGGCGCTTGGCAGGCAGGGCACTGACCATTGGCATCAGTGCCTCAAGTCCCGCCGGGTTGTGGGCAAAATCGAGCATTACCTGCACCCCATCAATGCTGTACAGATTGGCCCGCCCCGGATTGTCGTTATTGCGCAGTGCACAGAGGCCCGCAGCAACCGTGTTGCGATCAATGCCGAGGGCGTCGGCCACAGCGGCGGCGGCCAGCGCGTTGGCAATATTATGCCGCGCCGCGCCCCCGTAACTGATCGGTAGGCGTTTTGCCGTGACCACTCCCTCCGTCCGTCCTTCGGCAATCCGCTCCAGACGACCCCGGCGCAGAGTGAACCCGGTACCACCGCCCTGCACATGTGCCTTGAAAGCCGGGTTTGCGGGCGACAGGGAAAACAGCGTGAGCGATCCGGGCAAAGCAGAGCGCTCTGCCAGCGCCATAAGCAGCGGGTCCTCGGCATTCAGCACCAGGGTCCCGTGCTTATCCAGCGCGCGGGTAACGATCCACTTGACCTCCGCAAGATCCTCCACGGTGTTGACGCCAAACTCACCAAGATGATCGGAGGCTATATTGGTAATCACGGCGACATCCGCGCGCGGCGTCGCCAGGCCGCGGCGCAATAGGCCTCCGCGAGCCGTTTCCAGCAGCGCCAACTCGCAGCGCTGGTCGCGCAGCACAATGCGTGCCCCACCAGGCCCCGAGTAATCGTCGCGATCGAGAAGCTCCTCGCCCATGGCCAGCCAGTCTGTGGAGCTGACCCCCGCAACCGCCCCAGCCTCCCGGGCAATGCTGGCGAGTAACCGTACGGTGGTGGTTTTACCATTGGTCCCGGTAATCAGGACCGTGGGTATGCGCCGCAGCTGTGCCCACTCCACGTCTTCGGGATCGGGCAGCTCGTAGAGATCCCAGCTTTTACTGTGGCAACCAAGACCCAGGGTCAACAAGTCCTCATCGAGAAGTACCGCTGTCCCCTGTTCCTCCGCAGCCGCCAGCAGAAGCCGCAGACGCGGGCGCTCCTCGTCGTCGTACTCTGCGCGCAGACCGCGTGCCGCACGCAGCAGCAGATGGCGTTGCGAACCGTCTATCCAGTCCCGCGCCGCATCCCAGGCCGCCTCATTAAGCTCCGTCGCCGTGTACAGGCCGTCAGCGGGCGCGCCCACCCCCAAGCTCACGCCACCGGTAAATGGTCGCGTGAAAATGTGCTCGTCCCAACCCAATTCCCGGAGCAGGCGCTGCGCGTGCTGCTTCCAGGCGGCAACCAGCAGTTCCAGGTCCGTATCATCCAGGGCGATATCGATCACCGCCCCGGGGCTGTCGTTAAACAGGTTAGCGCCAGTCAGGCGCCGCGAATCCAAAAGGCGCACGGCAGAGCTCCTAGTCGTCGCTCTCGCGCGCAATACGCACGCCACGCTCATCGCGTATCAGTTCGAGATCCTCGTCAAAGGAGAAGTTGCCAAAAAAGTCATCGGGAATCTCCACGACCGGAGTCTCGGGCTGCTCGCTAACCACGTCTTCGCCCGGCTGGAAGTAAATAATCTGCTTCCAGGAGCGAGTCACGTTATCTGCCAGGACGAGGATCAGATCACCCCCGCGAGCCATCTCCAGGGCGGCCTGGTTGGCGACCTCTTCGCGCTCAATAATCTCGATCTGCTCCTCGGGCACGCCGCCTTCCAGCAGACCGCGCTTGAGCAGTGCCGGTATTTCCCCGGGTTCACGACCGCGCAGATTGTCGTCCCGGCGGCATATGTAGTGATCAAAGTGCCCGGCCGCTATGCCGGCCACCTCGAGAATATCCTGGTCCCGGCGATCCCCGGGCATGGTCAGCACCATGATCTTGCGCCCACCAATCTCATAGCGGTCAACTACATCGCAGACCATTTTCACCGCGGCGGGGTTATGAGCGTAATCAAGAATCACTTTGAAGGGATGCTTGTCGTAAACGTTGAGGCGCCCCGGAGACTGAAAGAAGGTGCTGTCGAAGGTACGCAACCCATGGCGTATGTCTTCGAGATCCGTACCCATGTGATAGGCCAGGGCGGCGGCAAACATGGCGTTCTGGACGTTGTGCAAAGCCCGACCTTCAAGCGTTGCCGGAATGAGATGCGTCCACAACAGCGGAATGTTGTGTCCGTTCTCGTCATAAAGGGTAATCATGTTGCCGTTGATCCCATGTTCCAGCACCAGCGCCGTACCGCCGGCGCGGATGTGCTCGCGCACCAGGGGATGATTGCGGTTCATGGTCACGTAACAGAGCTTGTCGGCCGTACAGTGATCGGCCATCTGCAGACAGAGCACGTCATCGGCATTAAGCACCGCCGCATCACGGGCCACCTCAACCACAACGCGCTTTACTTCGGCGAGGTCTTCAAGGGTATCCACCCCTTTCATGCCCAGGTGATCGGCGGCGATATTAAGACAGGCCGAAACATTCGAGCTGCTGTAGCCAAGACCGGCCCGCAGAATACCGCCACGGGCGGTTTCCATGACCGCCACGTTGACCGAGGGATCGCGCAACACGATCTGCGCTGCGGCGGGCCCGGTCATATCACCGGACACAGTCAAGCGGCCGTCAATGTACACACCATCGGTGCTGGTCTGCCCCACGGTCAAACCGGACATCTTCAGAATGTGTGCGAGCATCCGCGAGGTGGTGGTCTTGCCGTTGGTGCCGGTTATCGCTGCAATCGGTATGCGCGCGGGGCTGCCCTCGGGAAACAGCATGTCGATCACCGGCCCGGCGACATTGCGCGGCTCGCCTTCGGAGGGCGCCACGTGCATACGGAAGCCCGGAGCGGCATTGCACTCGCAGATGCCACCGCCCACTTCCCGGTAGGAGCGGGTGATGTCCGTGGTAATAAAATCGACCCCGCCAACATCCAGGCCCAGGGCGAGGATGGCGCGCTCGGCCATGATCTTGTTGTCCGGGTGAATTACATCGGTAACGTCCACAGCCGTGCCGCCGGTGCTCAGGTTCGCGGTCGGCTGCAGGTACACGATGTCGTCCACAGGCGGCACACTGGTGGTGTCCAACCCCGCCTGCGCGAGCATGCGCTCGGCCGCAGCGTCCAGGGTAATACGCGTCAGTACTTTCTCGTGCCCAACGCCGCGCTGCGGGTCCTCATTGACTATGGCAACCAGTTCTTCCACGGTGGACTGACCATCACCCACCACATGCGCCGGAACGCGCTTTGCCGCAGCAACGAGGTTCCCACCGACTACCAGCAGGCGATGGTCGAGGCCATCCAGGAAGGTCTCAATGATTACCCCCTCACTGTGCTCCTTGGCCTTGTCGTAGGCTTTTTCGACCTGTTCCTCGTTCTGTATGTCTGTAGTAACCCCGCGACCATGATTGGCATTAAGTGGTTTTAACACGACCGGATAGCCAATGCGTTCGGCGGCGGCAATGGCACGACGCAGGCGATGAACCATGGCCTGTCGTGGCACGGGTAGGCCGAGGTCGCCAAGAATTCGGTTGGTTTCATCCTTTTCCGAAGCGAGTTCAACCGCTATATGCGGTGTCTCGCTGGTAATGGTCGCCTGCAAGCGCTTCTGGTAGCGGCCGTGACCCAGCTGAATAAGGCTGTGCTCGTTAAGGCGGATCCAGGGAATTCCCCGGCTGTCGGCTTCCTTAACCAGCGAATGCGTGCTCGGACCGAGCGACCGCGACTGGCAGGCCTTGATAAAATGATCACGCTCTTCCTCAAAATCGAAATCCGATGGTGCATCGCTGGGTCGCAGATCATTGGGCAGTAGCGAATGCATCAGGTTCAGGCCCAGCTTGCCGGCCTGTATACCCGCGAACTCCTCCTCGTACTGAAACACCATGTCGTAGACGCCCGGCTCATCGGTGGAGCGGGTCTTCCCGAAGGACACCTCATAACCGGCAATACCCTGTAGCTCCAGTATCACGTGCTCGAGCACGTGACCCAGCCAGGTCCCCTCATCCTCGAGCATGCGGCGAACAAGGCCGCCGGGTTCGCGGTAGGAACAACCGTGCTCAGCCAGACCCGGGAGCGCCTCAATCAGTGAGTCCACAAAGTCCTTACCAAGGCGAGCTGTGGGCCATTCCTCCAGAACCCCAAGATCCACGCTGTGCCGGATAACGGGAAAAAGCGCGTAGATATTAGGACCGCGGTAAACACTGCTGTCGACAAATTTCATGTTAGGGCACCATTCCACCTGTAGGGTCTGTGACACTCTAACCGCTGCACAAAGGGGGGGGAAGCGCTGAAGGCCTCTGTTTGATAGCGTTCGCCAAAGAGGCGGCCTTTGTAGATAATGTGCGCTTAATAGTCACGTCACCTCAGGACACACTGCCCCTGTCATCACACACCATCAACGCCACTCCTGCCGCCAGCGCTGCTGCGCCGCAGGGCTCCCTCGCCCTCATTGGCGGCCGCTTTGAGCCCGATAACGATGCGCTGTTCACGGCGCTGCGTAAGCACTGTAATGGGCGTATCGCCATCTGCTCCATGGCTTCGGGTTTCCCCCAGGACGTGGGTGAGGAGACGGTTGAGGAGTTCCGGGAGCAGGGTTTCTATGCGGAGCTTGTACCTATCTTCTTTGAAACACGGGAGGAATCCGCCTTTGACCCGCGACTGATCGAGCGACTGCAGGCCTTTGGCAGCGTATTTTTCACTGGCGGCGATCAATCGCGAATTGTCGGCACCCTTGTGCAGGACGGCGAGGAGACACCGGCGCTGGCAGTCATCCGGGCGCTCTATGCGCAAGGTGGACTGATTGCGGGTAGCTCCGCCGGGGCCGCCATCATGTCTGGCCCGATGATACTCAGCGGTACCTCCCTGCACGCGGTCAGCCGCGGCCTGGGCCCGGAAGACGACCCGGATGCCTTTCGCCTGGGGCGCGGGCTGGGCTTTTTTCAGTGGGGCATGGTGGACCAGCATTTCCTGCAGCGCGGCCGCATTGGCCGATTGCTCAAAGCCGCTCAGCTCAGCGGCGAGCAACTGGCTTTTGGCATCGACGAGAATAGCGCCTTAATCGTGCAGGGAGATCGCGGGGAGGTGGTCGGTGAGACCGGCCTATTGTTCATGGACCTGCGCAAGGCGCGTTTCGACGAGGGTGATGTGGTGCTGAGCGGCGCGCGCATATCCTATCTGGATGACGGTGATGCCATCGACCTGCGGCGCGGCAAACCCTTGCCTGCCGCCGACAAGCGCCGCACACGCGTCAACCGCTCCTCGTTCCGCCGCCCTGCACCGGTGCGTCGCAATGCCTTCGCCAGTTATGGACTGCACGATCTGATGTTGAGACTCGTCGAGGCCGACCCGGCCTACTACAGTCATGACAGCGCCAACGCTTTTGACGCGCTATACGGTAATCAGGTGACGCTGACGATCGAGCGACGTCCACACAGCTCCCGGGCACTACGTGCGGTTCGCGAGGGCAGTATCCGTTACACCGCACTGAATTTCAGTCTGCATATGCGCCGCGCCACCCTGGATGTGTGCCCACTGAATGAGAGCACCCAGATACTGCATCCGGACCCGAGCCCCGAGTCACGACTCGTCCTGCTCGGCAATTCCCCCGTGAACTGGTCTGCCGACGCGCTGACGTCCCTGCGCGAGCAACTGCGCGAGCCGGTTGGCGTTTTGGCCACGGCCTCAGGGGAACCTACAGCCATGGCCGAGCGCTACCTCGACTGGCTGTCCAAAGAGAATATCCGCGGCGAACTGCTACCCATCACGCTGCACAATATTGAGCGCGCCAGTCGTGATCGTGCACTGCTGCGCACCATCGACGGGATGGGCAGCCTCCTGCTCACCGGCGGAGACCAGCGCCGGCTGACAGAAACGCTGCTGCACTGCGCGGAGGCGACGCCGGTCCTGCACGCAATCGTCAGCGCCTATGAGCGCGGAACCCCGCTGATCGCCGCCGCCGCGTCCGCGTCTGCGCTGGGAGCGCGCATGATCACCGAGGGCGATAGCGTGGCAGCACTGCGCTACGGCAGTTCCGAGGATGCCAGTTTTTCCGGGGTGGTCGTCGAACGCGGCATCGGCCTCACTCAGTTCGGGCTCATAGATCAGAATTTCGTCAGACGTCACCGTCTCGGACGCCTGTTGATGGCCTGTGCGGAGCAGCATCAGCGCTTCGGCTTTGGCCTTTGTGAGGGCTCGGGGCTGGTGATCGGTGGCACCGGGCGTGAAATCGCTGCTATCGGCTCGGCCGGCGTCCTGGTCGTAGAACTCGATCTTGACCGCGTAAAGCTGGCACCCGGCCTACCCGACCCCACGGGTATTCGAATCTATATACTGGAAGCCGGCCAGAGTGCTTCCCTGGACAATCTGGCTGCGGACACGGCAGAGCGTTCCGCTGCGGGCGCAGCGCTGCTGGACGAGTCCCTGCGGGATCTGGCCGATGATTACGGTCGCGCTGCGTCCGGTGCGCGCGGCGACTTTGATCGGCAGCGCTGGCAAACGGCTGCTGCAGTGCACTAGCCGCGCAATGCTTTCTGGCGCACGCTGCAGCGGCGCCGCAAACCAACCGGAGGAAAATAGCGATCAAACCCCACCATCATGTCGTCGCCGCATCGGCTGAGATAGCCAACACCCGGCAACGTCTTTATGTTCGCTACTTCACGGCGATTCTCATGGATCTGGTGGTACTGAACCTGATCGCAGAGTTCTGGTCCCAGGTGAGCATCGACAGCTTCAGCACATCGCTGCTTACCGCCATACTGCTGCAGGTACTCCTGCAGGGCACGCTGATACTGGAACATCGTGTCGCCGGATGGTTCTACAAAAAAGAAGGCGCCGCCTGGGGTTTTCTACGCTACTTCAGCGCCTGGCTTATCCTGTTCGGATCCAAGTTTGTCATGCTCGGGGCGATCGACCGAGTAATGGGCGATGCGGTGCAATTCCATGGCAGCATGCACGGCGTGCTGGCCTTTATCGTGGTGATCGTGGCCATGTTGGGAGCCGAGGAGCTGTTTGCTCGCTTCTATCGCCGTCTTTCATAAGCTGGCGTCGATTGGCACGGCGTAAAGAAGACGCTTAGCCCGAAAACGCCGCCTGCCCCTCGATCAGCGTTTGGCAGTCACCCCCTACCCAGACTCCAGCAGCGTCGGCACTGATGTGGACGCGACCGCGACGGCCGATTGCCGTTCCCTGACACGCCATATAGCGCGCAGGGGCGATGTTTGCGCCGATCAGCCATTGGGCGATGCTGGCGTTCAGGCTCCCGGTAACCGGGTCTTCCGGCACGCCCAGTGAGGGCACAAAGGCGCGCACCTCGAAGTCAGCCGCATGCGCATCCGTATAAGGGCCCACCAGTCCGAGGGGCGTGTCGCCCAGGGCCGGGAAGTCGGGGTTCACTGACAGCACGCGCTCTGCGGAATCCAACAGGAGGGCGCACCATCCGGGTCCGTTATCCACCCACTGATGAGCGATAACGTGTTCCGGGCGCAGCCCGATGGCCAATGTCAGCTTGGCCAGCAAGGCCGCGTCGAGGGGGCCGCTGCGCAGCAGTGGGGGCGCAGCAAAAGCGAGCCTGCCCGCGTCGCGGCGGATACTCACCAACCCAGCGGGGCACTCCTGCACAAGCACCGATTCTACCCCGGCTTTCCCGCCGGCCTCCAGCCACGCATGGCAACTGCCCAGCGTCGGGTGGCCGGCGAAAGGCAATTCCCCACCCGGGGTAAAAATACGCAGGCGGTAATCCGCACCGGGCTGCGTAGGCTGCAGAATAAAGGTAGTCTCAGAAAGGTTTGTCCAGCGGGCAAAGACCGCCATAGACGCTTCGGACAGGTTGTCCGCATCGTGTACAACCGCCACCGGATTGCCGCAGTGCAACTCGCTGGAGAAAACATCGACCTGGCGAAACCTGAAACTTTGCATATGCTGTCCTGTGAATGATCACCATCCCTGTTATAGCTTAAGCTATATACGCATCCCGGTGGATGCCGATCCTATCCTGTTTTCCGCCGCTAAAAGGCCTGCGCCAGGGCCACGCTCCTGATCGTCAATCGCTCGCAATGGTGAGGCACTCTGGGAGTGCTGGGGTACACTAGCGCGCTTTAGGCTGTGGGAGATCTGAGGAATGGCGAAGCGTGTTTATCTGTTCACTGAGGGGAGTCGCGACGACCGCGACCTGCTCGGTGGCAAGGGTGCCAATCTCTGTGAGATGACCGGGCTGGGGCTACCCGTGCCCTTCGGCTTCATTATCACTACGCCGACCTGCCGGGAGTTCTTCAACAAGGGCAATCAACTGCCCAACCTCCTCGAGCAGGAATACCGCGTGGCCCTGGATCTCGTGGAGAA
>JBLIIW010000160.1:0-9099 GCA_047635315.1 Halieaceae bacterium
CTTGCAGCAGCAGGTAATTGAACAGCTGATCCAAAGCGGGCTCATCGTCGGCCTCGCCAGAATCTCCGCTGGAGGCCTGCTTGGCGCTGTGGGCATTTCTGTTGTCGGTCAATTGGGTTGGATAATTTTGCTGCAAGCGGTGGGCTGGATGGCCGGCCTGAAAATCGCGGTCTTTGGTATTGGGGGTTATGGGGCCGCGGGGGGGGCGGTGGCGTGGCTGGGAACGGCGGCCATTGGTTCCGCAGTCGCGCTGCCCGGGATGATTGCCCTGATCGACGGCCCGGCCTATAGAAAAACCGTACCCACGACGATTATGATCCTCGCAAAAAGCCGTATAAACGAGCTGACGGGCGATCACGACAGGGCGGACGTATAGCTTCCTGCTACAGGGTTCCATTCAGTACTCGTGTTCGATCCACTTCTTATTTTTTGTGTCAAGTCAATGGTTTTCGGGGCGAGGCCGGTTTCTTAAGAATGCTTGGCCGTAAAGGGTTTTGGACGTGTCAAAAATGGTCTTGTCACCATTGGGGAACTAATCGTCTGTTCTCTAACATTCCTGCAAAGCAGGTACCTTACTCTAATCTGCAAGCCTACGAAGAAAAGTGCTACGGCTTCTCGGCCAACGGCGCACTGATCCAGGACACGCTGTTCGTGAGCTTTGCCTACGAGAAGCAGGAGGTGCCACGGTTCCTTGCACAGGGTTACGACGGGGCCGAGAGCGGTGAGGATCGCGCCTCGGACAGTGATGACAATGAATTCGAGTTTGAGAATCACGACTACGTCAAAGGTGACGAGAACACGACCTACTCGGCTTTCTTGAGCTGCCAGTGGACCAACAATTTCTCCACGGACGTCTTCATCGGCACCCAGGAGCAAAAAGACAGCCAGGTGACGGTTGGCTCCAAGGACTTTGGCGATCACCAGATTTCCGACGCAGACCGCAACACAATCTATCGGGGTGCGGATGACTCTCGTCAGGCTAACTCGCTGAGCTACGACGCCAGCTATTTGCGTCTTAACGCGGAGTATCAGTTCCGCGAGCATTGACGGTGCGGATATACTGATGCCGCGTGTTGGTGTTACCTAGGACTATAGCGATGATCTGACCCTGCGCGGTGGCTTTGGTCTTTACAGTGGCGGTAATCCCAATGTGTGCTTGAGCAACTCCTTCTCTAACGACGGCATCGCCAATGCACAGTTTCAGTACCGTGACTTCGATAGCTCTGCAACGGTGCTGCCGGGCAGCGCTGATTCGGTGCCGTTGAGCCGCGAGCAACGCCCGGGTTACGACGTGCCACAGTCTCTGGTTGATAGCGTTTCGGCGGTTACCGATGCGGACTACCTCTATACGCGAGGCGAGGATGTCGCCTACTACGTCGACGTGTCTCAGGAGCAGGTAGGTACTACGGTTCTGGGTAAGCCGATTTACGATTTTGTTGATGATCAGGGTCGCTACGTCTTTGAGGGCTTCAACGACCGCGATATCAACGACGTACAAGAACAACGTTCGCTTTGGGAGGTTCGTTTGGGCTTCTCGATTCAGTTCTAAAGCCCGTAGGGAGTGGGGGGCGTTAGCGCCCCCAACCTCCGCAACACAGTTAGTGCCCTCGGGTTGCTATTAGTCTCGACGTAGCAAGCCGGTCAGGGTCAGCACCACCACCGCAGACAAAGCCCCGCCAAACAACGCAAACAAGCTGTGCAGTGCCAGCCATAGCCAGCGCGCAGAGCCGTCCGGCACGAAACGACAAAAGGTGTCCTGGCCCAGATTAATTACCGGCAAGGCGAAATCCAGAGCATAGTGGAGTGTGTCCAGACCTGGGCAGCCAAGTGGCACATCAACGTCTCCCAATCCAAAAGGCAGAATGTAGCTCGTGGGCTCAGGCGGTTGCTCGAAGGGGAAAAACGGCTGCCCAAAATTGAGCACGGCCACCGTGTACATGGCAGCTCCCAACAGAACAAAGATCAGGAAAGAAGATAGCGCCCGGCCAGTTGAATAGCCGTGATGGCTGATCAGCATCAGAAGACGCGGGAAAAGTCGCAGTGAGGCGGAGTCGACCCGGGCCGCGAGTCGCATCCGAATCTTCTCCACCGCAATGGCATCCGCTTCTCGCGACAGACCGCTCATGCGTAACACGCGGGTGAGCTGCTCGTAGGGCTGGGGTCTAAAAGTCGAGACGTCGGGCCGGTCGGCCACAAACTGGCGTCTGAGCCAATCTATCCTGCTGGCCACCATGTCGCCGCTGCCAACATTGCGGATACGCTGATAAGAAATACCGTCGATGTCGAGGAAGCCTGGTGCCGGCCAGCCGGTTTTAATCTCATCGATCAAGATGTTCATTTGGGCCCCGGAAAGTAGGAACCAACCCTCAACCGGCCTGAGTTTGTCGGTCTGCGCGGTCTCCTCGCCGTCCTCCATGGCGCCGATATTAAACATAATTATAGAATTCGATACGCGGATTTGCTGCAGATTGAGAGCCACTCGCCCGCCCTTGGCCAATAGCCCGGTATAGTCCGGGCCGGGGGCGAGTCGCGCATTGGAGAGGAAGAAGCTGCCGCCTACTATTGCGGTGAGAAAATTGATTCGGCCGCTCGCCTCGAAGAGGAGGTCCGGTACAGGGCTCGACAGGAATACGGATTCCACCACGAGGTCCTCGCAATGCAGCACGCGGCCGTCGGGATTCACGAGGCGGGCCGATCCGCAGTTGAGATCGCCGGTGATGTGCGCGGCAACCAGAGTGACCTCGCCATGCACCTCACAGCGATGCCCCTCCCCGGGCAGTAACTCTATATTGCCGCCAATGGTGGCGGCGCGGCCACTGAGCGCGACATCGTCACAGTCCTGTAGAAGAGCTCCATGGAGCTCCACGCTGCCGTCAATGCGGGCGCCATCAAACCTGACGCTACCGCGGGTTTCGAAGCGCGATTGCGGGGTTGCCGACAGCAGCAGCCGCCCGCCGATACGCGCGTGATTCAGGTGCACCGCACCATTGCCGACGTCTGCCAGGTCCGAGGCATGACTGCGAATCCCCTGAAAGTGCGAGCCGGACAGATCGAGGTCGGCCTTGGTAGTCAGGCTAATGCCGATAAAAGCCGGCAGGGAACAATCCACCATACGCAGGGACAGCAGATCGGCGCCGCTGAAATCGACTGGCGAATCGAATTCACAAGCCCCGAACAACAAAGTCATAGCCGCGCCTTCACGGCCCGTAGCGCGGATTCGAGTCGGTCCGACTATGCGCGCGCCACGGATCCGCAGCGGGCAGTTTAGCGTCGGCCAATCGGGTCGGGAGCCGCTAATGAGCTCTTCGAGGAAAGCGGCCCGCAGCTGCCTCGATTCAGCAGGCAGCTCGCTGAAATCGGCTGCACCGCGGCCGCACAGCGAGTCGAGCACACGTTGTTCTGCTGCGCTTGGCTTTTCGATTCTATCAGCCGATGAACTATTCACGGAGCTGGTCCTGAGTCTACTCGGAGCGGGGCGTCATGATAGCAGTCCCTGCTCAAGGGCAGGGCAGCCGAGCGGGCGGGTTCACGCTTCGCCTCTAAAAGACTCTGTCAGACGGCTCAAACAGTCCGCCAATAGACTAATGTCATTATCGCTTAGCGTGGATTCAATAACTTCGTTGATCTTTTTGAAGGGAAGCTTTGCCGTTTTCTGCACGGCTATTCCAGTAGGGGTTAGAGACAGAGTTTTCGCCCTGCCATCGCGGCTGCTTTTTTTGCAGTTAAGGTATTCCAGCGCGACTAGTCGTCTCACCATCGCTGTTACCGCGGATTCATTGAGGCCTAGGGCGAGCGCAACGTCCTTTTGGTTGATCTCTTTATTATTCGCGATGACTGATAGCACCCCAAGCTGGGCAGTGGTTATTTGAGCGCTGGAAGCCAGCTCGCGATCCGCCATCTTCTGCATATGGTGCGCGGCCAGCTGTATGCGCCAATAGAGTCGTAGTTTCGCGGCAGACATATTGATTCTCTTACAGATCCAGGTGTGATATATACTTCACTAGTAAAGTATCATGTGATCTGGAGGCATTCAATGAGTGTTTACGTGATTGCCCAGATCAAATTTGTTGAGGAAGTAAGTTATCGCAGATACCAGAGCCGTTTCGCTGATGATTTCAACCGCTTCTCCGGACGATTGTTCGCGGCAGACGAACATCCAGTGGTGCTCGAAGGCAACTGGGATCATGACAAGGTGGTTTTGATGTCATTTGCTGACGGTCAACACGCCAGGCTATTTCTTGAAAGCGACGAGTATCTTGAGATTTCCCGGGATCGAAAGTCTGGCGCCCAGACAACGGCTCTGCTGGTCCAGGGTCTGTAGTTAATGCCACATAGTCGTTTCGGATACCCCGTTACGGCAAAAGTACTGGAGGGTGAGAAATATGAGCGATCCAACGATGCAGCAGCTCACATTCGTAGAGCCGCACAAGTTTGAGTGGCGCGAGGTTGTCGCACCGCTAATCGAATCGGGAATTCAGGCCACGGTGCGTCCGCTGGCGGTGACCCGCTGCGACCTGGACCTCTACATCGCCAACGGATTGTTCAAGATGAAATCCGGCGGCTTTGCCTTTGGCCATGAAATCGCCGGTGAAATCGTGGAAATCGGCAGTGATGTATGCAACTTTCTGCCGGGAGACAAGGTTGTGGTGCCGTTCCAGATCAGTTGTGGCAGCTGCGACAATTGCCGCCGGGGTTACAGCAACGCGTGTGAGAGTGTCCCGCGTTATTCGGCCTACGGGCTGGCGCCCAGCTCAGGCAAAGACTGGGGCGGTGGTCTTAGCGATCTGGTGCTCGTGCCCTATGCCGATGCGATGCTGGTGAAAATTCCAGAAGCGATCAGCCTGCCGGCTGCAGCTGCAATTTCAGACAATGCCTCAGACGGTTTCCGTGCCGTGGCGGAGCCGCTGAAGCGGCGGCCGGGGAGCGAGGTTCTGATAGTGGGCGGGCTGGCACAGAGCGTGGGGTTTTTTGCGATTCAGGCGGCCCGGGCAATGGGTTCGGCGCGTGTTGTTTATACGGATTTCGATCCCGCGCGACTTGCTCATGCCCGAACTCTGGGTGCGCAGGTGATCGAAACCCACTATCGCCCAACCATGCCGGCGGCTGATCAATTCCCGATCGTTGTTGATGCCTCCAACATACCCGAAGGCTTGATCTTTGCGCTAAATTCGACCGCCGCCTGCGGAACCTGTACCGGTATCTCTGCGGGCGCACCGGTTATGGATGGTTTGCCGCTCGCTCAAATGTATATGAAGGGCATCAGTTTTGAAGTCAGCCGTGTACATGCGCGGGCGACCATTGAGGCGGTTATGGATTGCGCGAGCTGCGGTTCGATTAAGCATGAGGAGGTGATTACTACTACGCTACCGTTTTCACAGGCGGGGGAAGTGATGACTGATCCAGATGTGAAAATTGCATTTGTCCGGGACGACGCGTGAGCTGTGCCGGTGGGAACGACCGCGATGCGCCCCCGAGATGAACCAGGCACCCCGTAACTGGCTGGCCCGGCCTCCCAATCCACGGGCAGTAAAAAGGGCAGTCCTGCCCCCGCAGGGGCCAAGCTATTGTTTAGGTTCTGGTTGAGCGATGGTTCTGCGTGATCAATAGCCAGGCCTTAGACACCTGGCTTGGTTGCGTCCAGGGCCGCTTGCTTCGGCGGCACTGGCTGTGCAAATTCTCGTGCGAACAAAGCGCACGAGAATTTACTATCAGTCTCTACTGAGGACTTCCGGAGCTCAGTTCATCCATGGCATTTTGCAGGTTGAATGAGCCTGGTTTCTGCCGTGGAGGAAAGTCCTTGAAGGAGCTCAGCTATCTTCCGACATAGGCCTGTGCCGGGGCGAGTACAAACATGCGCTCCGCACGCCAGCGCTGATAGCCCATGCCTTCGTGGTCGGCCCGCTCGAAGGGGTCCGTACGCAGGTTGAACAGTTTCGGGAAGCGCAGGGGTACGAAGGGCTCCTGCCAAACGTCGAAGCCATGGCCGCACTGCTTCATGAACACCAGCTTCCAGTCGTTGTAGCGCAGCGCCGCGATATCGCCATCGTCCGTCCAGTACAGAAAGTCATGTCGCGGACTTTCTTCGGTTTCGCCTTTGATAAATGGCAGCAGGCGGTAGCCGTCCAGGTGCACTTTGTAGCGACGGCCGATCGCGCGCACATTGCCCTTTAGCAGGTTTTCCTTGATGTTTGGTTCTCCCGCTGCGCACGGGGGATTGCCCCGTGATAAAGGCGGCCCGGCCAGCGGTACAGCTTTGCTGGCCATACCAGTCCGTAAACATGACGCCTTCTTTGGCGATGCGGTCGATGTTGGGGGTCTGGTAACCCATCATGCCCTGGTTGTACGCGCTGATATTGAACCAGCCGATGTCGTCACCCCAGATTATGAGGATGTTGGGTTTTTCAGCAGCGAATGCCGCCGTGCCACTGAGAAAGCTTGCGACCAGAAACGCAAATATGCGCAGGGTGGATTTCATATATAGGCCCTTATTTTTATTGGGTGAATTCGATCAATGCCGCGACGCCCTCGTCGCCAGTGGGCCAGAGTGCAAAAACAAAGTTGTCCTTAACACCCGGGGTCGAGGAGGGATTGCGCGCCGTTTGCACTTCAATGGA
This sequence comes from Halieaceae bacterium, assembly GCA_047635315.1. Taxonomy (GTDB): domain Bacteria; phylum Pseudomonadota; class Gammaproteobacteria; order Pseudomonadales; family Halieaceae; genus Congregibacter. The sequence goes on from JBLIIW010000160.1 coordinate 6,615, forward strand.
ACTGCCCGCGCGCGACCCGTGACGCGGATTAAGGGGTAGTTGCGTCTTGTGTCAGTTCCCTGCGTGGCTATAATGCGCACCCTGCTCAGGTCTCAGCCTGGGCGGGGTGTGTTTGATACTGCGGTGTGTTTTGTTCTCAAAATACATCCGATTCGTTTACGAACCGGTATCCGAATAGTCATTGCATACGTAACTGATTGATATAAAATGGAAAATAAGTTTCGCCGATGTAGCTCAGCTCGGTAGAGCAACGCATTCGTAATGCGTGGGTCGGAGGTTCGAATCCTCTCATCGGCACCATTTTCGGAGGGTGCTTACCGGTCACATAGGTAACACTCTATTGCGAGGACATGGGTGGTGCTTACCGGAGCCACCCTTTACAGCTTTGCTCTGCCTACCCAGTCAGCAGAGTTACACCGCCAAGAACAGTGGCGTCTTTCCGCCGGCCCTGGTTCCCAGGCCAGCCTCACCGCCATTGCCGCTGTCCGGGCGCTTCGCGGGCCGGGCTGTGTTTACCGCACGGATCAGACCCATTCCTCTCTGTTGAGAGCGTTGCGTGTTCTGGGGTTTTCGCCGCAGCACACATGGGTCTTGGATAGCGATGCGCAGCTGCGAATGTGTCCGGCCAGCCTGAGCGCTGCTCAGACGCTGTCACCAAGGTCACTGGGACCTGGGGCTGAGCCATCGTTGCCGGGCTCTGCGAGTGATGGTTTGATCCGTAGTACCAGTATTACTGCAAGTACCAATGTCACAGCCTCCGCTACCGGAATAGCCAGATACACACCCTTGTCCCCAAACCACATTGGAAGCAGCAGTAAGCCAAGGCCGGGCAGCACCAGACTCCGGGAAAGGGCAATCAGCACCGAGGGGAGCGGGCGGTGAAGGGCCGTGAAGTAGCTCGCGAGCGTAATGTTTGTTCCATTGAGCAGAAAGGCTGGCCAGAAATAGGCAATAAAGGTGAGCGCGATGGCCGCTGCTCCCGATTCGTCGGAGCGCAGGAACATACCGATCATCTGCTCCGGCACCGCCAGCAATAAACCACAGACTACGGCGCCGACCAGAAACGCGGCAACGACTGCGGTGATCAGGAACTTTCTGATACGAGCAGGCTGACGAGCACCGAGATTGCGGCTCACCGTGGGCTGCAGTGACTCCGAGATCCCGTAGCTTATTTCCAGGCCGATCATCATCAGATAGGTGATGATGGTGTAGGCCGCGACCCCTTCGACACCCTGCCGTGTGATCATGATCCAGTTGAACATCAGCACCACGAGTCCAATCGATAGCTCATTGATCAACTCGGAAAGGCCGTTCCAGGCGGCGCGCAGAATATCTGTCCATTGCCCGGTGGCAAGCGTGAATCGTAGGGAGCAACCGGGGTGGAACCAGTGTGAGAGCAGGATCGCGAAGATCGCGAACTCAGCCAGCGCAGACGCCCAGGCCGCGCCGACGATTCCCCAGTCGAGGTACACGATAAATAGGGCGTTGAGAGCGATATTGGTCCCTGCAAAGGCAACCAGGGCCACCGATGCCAGCACTGGTCGACCATCGGCGCGAACAAAGTAATCCATGGTCAGCGCCGCTACGAACACAGGTGCGAACCACAGGATGATGCGCATATAGGACGCCACCAGAGGTTGCACAGCCTCCGTCGCACCCAGCAGGCGTACCACTTCATCCAGAAAAATCAGACCGCTAACCGTTAGGGCCGTACTTAGCGTAACGGCCGCTATTAACGTGCGGGTGAATACCGCCGATGCCGAGGCGGTATCTTTCTGGCCCAGGAAGCGCCCACACATAACCGAGCCACCCACTGCCAGCATGAACACGATCGCGGCGAGCAGCGCCCAGGCTGGCTGCGCAAGATTTACCGCCGCAAGCGCGCTCGCTCCGACGAAGTTGCCAATAAAAATGCCGTCAATAATCCCCGCAGAGGTCACCGCGAGCATGCCGAGCGCCGAGGGCACGGCATAACGCACGAAGGTCCACACGACGGAACCTTGCACCGGGTCGAAACGCGGGTCGATGTCTGGGGGTGGATCGGCGGTTAGCATGGTGTCGGTATTCGCAGCGGCTAGCGAGTGGCTTGTACGTCAAATTGTGCGTGGATGCCAGCCCAAGTGACTGTTGGCGGCTGCGGCGTCTATACTTGCTGCAGCCCGGATGAGTACAACACAATGATTAAACTGTTCTTTCCGATGCTTGGCGCCGCTTTGTTGTCAGCTACTGCTCTGGGTTCAGATCCGCTTCCGTCCGGGGAGCCAATGCTTGCTGCCTACCCCACGGCGCAGGGTTGCTCGTCTTGCGCGAAGCGTAATTTTCCGGCCGACGTGTACTGGGGCGACATCCACGTGCACATGGGTATGTCCATGGATGCCGACGCGTGAGACGCGCGGCTACAAGCTATAGGCGCCTGGCGGTTCGCCCGCGGCGAGCAACTTAAATTGCTTATTGCTTATTGCTTATTGCTTATTGCGCTGGGTAC
>JBLIIW010000161.1:0-9069 GCA_047635315.1 Halieaceae bacterium
CGAGCACCTGAATAGTCTGGGGGCAAGGAATCTCTCGCGGGTAGACTTTGAGAATCTACTTGAGCAAACTAATGGCATGAAAAATAGCGTTGAACCTTGGACTGTACCGACCAGCTGCGGAGAACTGCTGTGACATCATCGCTTCGCGACCTGAAGGTTTACACCACCTACCCGCATCGCTGCAGCTATCTGGAGGACGAGGAAGCGACCACACTGTTCATCGATCCCCGTCAGACGGTGGATCAGACCCTGTACAGTAATCTGTCCATGCTCGGCTTCCGCCGCAGCGGAAATCACATCTATCGACCGCACTGCAGTCACTGTAGCGCCTGCATACCAGCGCGTGTACCGGTGCAGGAATTCACCCCGAGCCGCACACAGAAACGCTGTGCGAAACGCAACGCGGATCTTCGCGTCGTCTCTCGTGAGAGCATCTCCGATGCCGAGGCCTATGCACTGTACGACCGCTATATCCGTGCCCGGCACGCGGACGGCGATATGTATCCGCCTGATCGGGACCAGTTTGAATCCTTTCTGAATAACCCCTGGGGCTGCACGCAGTACCTCGAATTTCGCAAAGATGATGAGCTTCTAGCTATAGCGGTTGTTGACGCCATGCTCGATGGACTATCGGCTATCTACACCTTCTACGATCCTGCTGCAGAATCGCGCAGCCTCGGCCGATACGCCATTCTCTGGCAAATCGAGCGCTGTATCCGTGAGGGACTCCCCTACGTATATCTCGGCTACTGGATCCGCAACTGCCGCAAGATGGCCTACAAAGTCGACTACCAGCCACTGGAAATGTTGATCAGTAACCAATGGCAGCGCTCCACGGGCCATATAGAAAGTTTCTAGGCGTTTCTATATCGTTTTCCTGCATTCCTTCCTATATCCCTGCGGCATCTTTTCGGGCAGAATGCGCGCTGATTTTTAGTAGCTGAAACGAGTGCATGGCCAAGGAAGATCAGATTGAGATGGAGGGTGAGGTAGTTGATACCCTGCCCAACACCACCTTCAGGGTAAAACTGGAGAACGGTCACTTGGTGACCGCCCATATCTCGGGGAAAATGCGTAAGAATTACATACGCATTCTCACCGGAGATAAGGTACGGGTTGAACTCACGCCCTACGACCTTAGCAAGGGACGCATCACCTACCGCGAACGGTGAGCGTCTGAGAAGTGAGGCGCGAAAGGTTCACGCCCGCTTGAAACTTCTCTTGCTGTAGAATTGCCCACCAGTGACGCCTTTTCTCGCCACGCGTAGCACGCTGCACCTGTAACAGGCGCCGCGCGCTCAGTCAGGCCGGCGCGAGTTCGCTGCCTTGCGCCTCGGCATCCTCTGCGACAGTTACATCCAGCCCGTCCTTTGTGGCGTTCAGGCGCACGATTGCCGTCCCGCCCTTGGCCGCTAGTGGGCCAAAGAGCACCATCTCCGCAAGCGACTTCTTGATGTGCTCCTGGATCACGCGCTCCATCGGCCGCGCGCCCATGTTCTTATCGTAGCCTTTCTCAACGAGCCATATACGGGCATCCTCATCAACGTCGAGGGTGATTCGCTTCTCGTCCAACTGCTCCTGCAGTTCAGTCAGGAACTTGTCTACTACCGTCAGGATGACGTCCTCGCCCAGTGGTTCGAACTGCACAATACTGTCCAGGCGGTTACGAAACTCCGGCGTGAAGTGGCGGGTAATCGCCTCCATTCCGTCGGTGCTGTGGTCCTGGGAAGTGAAACCAATGGAGCGACGACTGATGCTCTCTGCGCCAGCGTTAGTGGTCATGACCAAGATCACACTGCGAAAATCCGCCTTGCGTCCATTGTTATCAGTGAGGGTTCCGTGATCCATGACCTGCAACAACAGATTGAAAACCTCCGGATGCGCCTTTTCGATCTCGTCCAGTAGCACCACAGCGTGTGGGTGCTTGGAAACCGCATCGGTAAGCAGGCCGCCCTGGTCAAAGCCTACGTAGCCCGGCGGCGCCCCGATCAACCGTGAAACCGTGTGCCGCTCCATATACTCGGACATATCGAAGCGTATCAACTCGAGGCCGAGTATCTTCGCGAGTTGCCGCGTTACCTCGGTCTTGCCCACCCCGGTCGGACCCGCCAGCAGGAAAGAGCCGATGGGCTTGTTGCCCGCGCGCAAACCGGCCCTGGCCATTTTTATGGATGTAGCCAAACTGCTCACAGCGCCATCCTGGCCGAAAACCACCATCTTCAGGTTGCTCTCGAGCTTCTGCAGGACGTCTTTGTCGTTGCGGCTGACCGACTTCGCGGGAATACGGGCGATTTTCGCCACCACGGCCTCGACGTCGTGCTTACCCACTACCTTTTTGCGCTTCGAGGGCGGCTGCAGCTGCTGGTAGGCACCCGCCTCATCAATGACATCAATGGCCTTGTCGGGGAGGAATCGGTCCGTTATGTAACGCGCCGACAGGTCCGTGGCTACCCGCAGGGCCTGATCCGTGTAGCGAAGACCGTGGTGCTCCTCGAATCGGGATTTAAGTCCCTTGAGAATCTTGTAGGCGTCGTCGGGGCTGGGCTCCAGTACGTCTATCTTCTGGAACCTGCGGCTCAGCGCCTTGTCCTTGTCGAAAATGCCCCGGTATTCCTGATAGGTCGTCGAGCCGATGCAGCGCAGCTTGCCCGAAGTCAGGATGGGCTTGAGCAGATTGCTGGCGTCCATGACACCCCCGGAGGCGGCTCCGGCGCCGATGATGGTATGCACTTCATCGATAAACAGCACGGCGCCCTCGCGGCGCTTGAGCTCCGCCAGCAGGCCCTTGAAACGCTTCTCGAAGTCGCCGCGATACTTGGTTCCGGCCAGCAGCGCGCCCAGGTCTAGGGAATAGACCACGGACTCACGGAGTATCTCGGGAACTTCTCCGTCGACAATCAGTTTGGCCAGGCCCTCGGCAATCGCCGTTTTCCCGACACCGGACTCCCCCACCAGCAGTGGATTATTCTTGCGCCGACGGGCCAGCACCTGAATCACGCGCTCAACCTCGGCAGCGCGGCCAATCAGTGGGTCAATGCGGCCCGCTTTCGCCTCGTCGTTGAGGTTGGTCGCAAAGTTGTCCAGCGGATTGTTCTCGGCATCTTCACCCGGCGCTTCGCTGGATGCGGTCTCGCGCTCTTCATCACCGCCCAAATCGCCGTCCTCACCGACCTTGGAAATGCCGTGAGTGATGAAATTGACAATATCGAGTCGCGAAATACTCTGGGTCTTCAGGAAGTAAACCGCCTGAGACTCCTGCTCGGAAAAAATCGCCACCAGCACGTTGGCGCCCGTGACCTCACTCTTTCCGGAGCTCTGCACGTGGAAGACCGCGCGTTGCAAGACCCGCTGAAAACCAAGTGTAGGCTGCGTTTCGCGGTCCTGTTCGGCTTCGGGAATGAGTGGTGTTGTGGAGTCAATAAACTCAACCAGATCGCCGCGAAGGCCGGCGAGCTGCGCGCCGCAGGCTTTCAGGACGCGGATGGCGTCGTTATTGTCCAGCAGAGCGAGCAATAGATGTTCCACGGTCATGAATTCATGCCGCCGTGAGCGCGCCGAGCGAAATGCATCGTTGAGCGTCTGCTCGAGTTCCTTACTTAGCATGCACTTGTCTCCTAACCCCGAAGGTTATCCCTCAGATGCCTCAATTTCGCATAACAGGGGATGCTGGTGGTCTCTGGCGTACTGGTTCACCTGAGCCGACTTGGTTTCTGCTATGTCTCTGGCGTAGATACCACATACGCCCTTTCCCTGCGTATGTACGGCCAACATAACCTGCGTTGCTTGTTCCCGGTTCATCTTGAAAAATACTTCCAAGACTTCTACCACGAATTCCATGGGCGTGTAGTCATCGTTGAGGAGAACGACCTTGTAGAGCGGCGGGCGCTTGAGCTTGGGTTCGGCCTCCTGCAGTGCCAAGCCACCCTCATCGTCCTGTTGCGCATTGTCGTCGTCAGAAGCCATTCGTCAGGCTCCAATGGCCGGAAGTTCAGGTCGATACAGAAGTGGGTCAATCATTGAGTCAATCATTGAATCGATTATAAGGCTTTTGCACGTCGGCGACAGTGCTGGCGGTCGCGCGCACACAACAAAGCGCCAACGCCGGGAAAGAACGGCATATACCGCACAAAAAAACCCGCTGCGAAAAACGCAACGGGCTCTTGTTTAGCGTCGGTCGGGCCTACATATTTTCGATGATCTTGTCACCGAATCCGGAGCAGCTTACCAGCGTCGCTCCGTCCATCTGACGCTCGAAGTCGTAGGTCACCGTCCCCTGCTGGATAGCGCCGTTCATACCGTCAATGATCCTGTCGGCCGCCTCGCCCCAACCCATGTGCCGGAGCATCATTTCCGCAGAGAGAATCAGCGATCCGGGATTGACCTTGTTCTGTCCTGCATACTTCGGGGCAGTACCGTGAGTGGCCTCAAACAGCGCCACCGTATCGGATAGATTGGCGCCCGGCGCGATGCCGATGCCGCCCACCTGCGCGGCGAGCGCATCCGACAGGTAGTCGCCATTCAGGTTCAGGGTGGCTACCACAGAGTACTCACGCGGGCGGGTCAGTATCTGCTGAAGCATGGCATCAGCAATAACATCCTTGATGATGATCTCATGGCCATTGTTCGGGTTCTTCACGGATACCCAGGGGCCGCCATCGAGTAGTTCGCCGCCGAACTCTTCCTGTGCCAGCTCATAGCCCCAGTCACGGAAGGCGCCTTCCGTAAACTTCATGATGTTGCCCTTGTGCACCAGAGTGACCGAAGGAAGGTCCTGATCAATCGCGTACTGGATCGCCTTCCTGACCAGACGCTTGGTTCCCTCCGCAGAGACCGGCTTTATGCCGATACCCACATTTTGCGGGAAGCGTATCTTGGTTGCGCCCATCTCATTGATCAGGAAATCAACGACTTTCTGTGCTTCGTCGGTACCTGCCTCGTACTCGATGCCCGCATAGATATCCTCGGAGTTCTCCCGGAAGATCACCATATTGCAATCGCCGGGCTTTTTGACCGGAGAGGGAACACCCTCAAACCAGCGCACAGGACGCAGACAGGTATACAGATCCAGTTCCTGACGCAAAGCGACGTTAAGCGACCGGAAACCGCCACCGACCGGAGTCGTCAAGGGGCCCTTGATGGCCACCGCGTACTCCTTTATCGCGTCCAGAGTCTCCTCCGGAAACCAGTCCCCCTCGTAGAGTTCAGCGGCTTTCTCTCCCGTATAGATTTCCATCCAGGAGATTTTCTTGCTGCCGCCGTAGGCCTTTTCCACGGCCGCATCAACCACGCTGATCATTACTGGACTGATGTCCACGCCAATGCCGTCACCCTCGATATAGGGAATAATCGGATTGTCGGGTACGTTCAGGCTGTTGTCCTCGTTGACGATAACTCGAGTGCCGTTCTCTGGCACTTTGATATGCTGATACCCCATAGAAATACTCCAGGTTTCTCCAACGTTGTGCTTGGATTAAGTGGTGGGTGACGCCACCGGCCCTGGTGAGATGTTCGATCTCTCCAACCGGTGCCGCATGTAGAAAGCGCGCAGGAGTTTAACAGATTCCTGCCGGTGAATTGGAACAGTGAAAAGCATAGGACCGGCCCGCATAGCAACTGCAGGCGCGGCGGCTACACGCGGAGGCACGGTCCATGGCTCGACTCATTTTACTGAACAAGCCCTTTCAGGTGCTCAGTCAGTTTACGGACCCGCAGGGGCGCGGCACCCTGGGCGCCTACATTAGCGACAAAGACTTCTATGCAGCCGGACGCCTCGACTACGATTCGGAGGGTCTGCTGCTGCTCTGCGAGGACGGGGCGCTGCAGCAACGCATCACCTCACCGCTGCAGAAAACCTGGAAACGCTACTGGCTGCAATTGGAGGGCGAGATAAGCGAAGAGGCCGTCGATGCCCTGCGTCAGGGCGTAGAGCTGCGCGACGGCCCCACACGCCCGGCCCAAGCGAGCATCATACAGCCGCCGCCGCTTTGGCCGCGAGATCCACCCATTCGCCAGCGCGCCCGGCAGGCAACCAGTTGGATCGAGATCGCCATTCACGAAGGCCGCAACAGACAGCTGCGCAGAATGACTGCGAGCGTCGGCTTCCCTGTGCTGCGGCTGATTCGGGTAGCCATCGGGGACTGGGAGCTCGGCGGGCTGGCCCCCGGAGAGAGCCGCATCCTCACGGTCCATCTGCCGCGCGGTCCGTCGGGCCGGCCACGCCGTCGACGGACCTGAGCCCAGGCAGAAATACAGGGATTTCGATCTGGGCACTGCGCTTCTGCTAAAATCCCGCCCGGCCCGCTACACCTTTGAAGAGACAGGTATGGGTTGGTGTCGATGCAGCGAGTTTTTTTCATAGAATGCCGGCGCACAGAAACCGACCGCGGGCCCGCTTGGGGGCGACGCGCGTTGTTGAACAGCTGTGCCAAGGCGCCCCACGGGGCAGCCGCGGCGCGAGAATGGCAAGGCGAAATGGGTATGGCACAGGGCGATAGAGTCATGGTGGGAATGTCCGGGGGGGTTGACTCCTCGGTGGCCGCACTGCTCCTTCTTGAGCAAGGTTACAGCGTGGAAGGCCTGTTCATGAAGAACTGGGATGAGGACGATGGCACCGAGTACTGCACGGCAAAAGCCGACTACGCAGATGCACAGGCGGTCGCTGATCGTCTGGGGATAACCCTGCACGCGGCGAACTTTGCTGCGGAGTACTGGGATGGCGTCTTTGAGCATTTTCTCGCCGAGTACAGGGCCGGGCGTACACCAAACCCCGACATACTTTGCAACAGGGAGATCAAATTCCGCGCATTTCTGGACTATGCTCTCGAACTGGGCGCCCCGAGAATCGCCACGGGGCATTACGCCCGCACAGCGCAAGAAAACGGCTCAACGGTGCTTCTCAAGGGACTGGACGGCAGCAAGGATCAGAGTTATTTCCTGCATGCGGTGGGCCACAAAGAACTGTCTCGCAGCCTGTTCCCCCTCGGAGAGCTGGAAAAATCGGTGGTGCGCCAACGCGCCGAAGAGGCGGGACTGGTGACGCACAACAAAAAGGATTCGACCGGGATCTGCTTTATCGGCGAACGCCGTTTCAAGGATTTCCTGCAACGCTATCTTCCGGCACAGCCCGGACGCATCGAAACACTGCAGGGCGAAGCGCTCGGGGAGCATCAGGGACTCATGTACCACACGATCGGGCAGCGACAGGGACTGGGCATCGGCGGTCATGCCAGCCACGGGGAGTTGCCCTGGTACGTGGCAGCCAAGGACCTTGGACGCAATGTACTGATGGTGGCACAGGGGAATGAACACCCTGCCCTGTACTCTCATGAACTGCAGGCCAGTGAAATACTGTGGATCAGCGGTTCCGCGCCGGCATTTCCCCTGCGTTGCGCCGCCAAGGTGCGCTATCGCCAGGCGGATCAGCAATGCACCCTGTACGCCGACCACGATCGCTATCGTGTTCGTTTTGAGGAGCCGCAAAGAGCGGTAACACCGGGACAGTCGGTCGTTTTTTATGCAGGTGCGCACTGTCTGGGCGGTGGTGTCATTGAAAGCACGACGGCAGCCGAGGCGCTCGCCGCATGAGCCAGCTGCGCGCGCAAACCATAGCACTCGCTGGCGTCGCACAGGCTGCGCGATTGGTAGACCAACTCGCGAAAACCGGCAGCTATCCGCTGGAGTTTCTCGAGAGCTCGGTCAATAGCCTGTTTGTCTTTGATCTGGAGCAGCCTGAAGAGATTTACGGCGGGCTCCCGGGTGTCCGACTGGGGCTGCAGAACCTGTGCGTACTGCTGGCCAACCAGCGAGAAACAGAGCAGCGTGACATGACCCGCTATCTCTTCAATATACTGCATCTGGAAAGACGCTTTGCCGCCGATGCGCAGCTGCGCGAGGTCGTTCGCTCGCGTCTCGAGCACACGAGATTTCGTGCGGAGCACTTTGCCACCGATGTAGGCGATATTTGCCACAGTATTTCCGGCGTTTACCAGGATACGTTCAGCAAATTGCCGCAACGCATCAAGGTGAGCGGCAGCGCACAACATCTGGAGAGCACGCAGAATGCGGATATCGTGCGCAGCCTGCTGCTGGCGGGAATCCGCTCCGCTTATCTCTGGCGTCAGCTGGGTGGGCGCCGCTGGAAACTCGCCTTCAAGCGCCAAGCCATGCTGCGCACCGCGCAGGAATTATCCCGGGGCCTGAGCCTCGTCTGAAAAATATTGCTGGAGCCTCAATGCCACTGGAATCACTGCCAAGCGGACCGCTCACCGCGGTCAGCCCCCTCGACGGACGCTACGCGGACAAGACTGCCAAGCTAAACCCGGTCTTCAGCGAATACGGCCTGATGCGGCGCCGGGTAATCGTTGAAGTAAGCTGGCTGCTGGCCCTGTCGCGAGACCCCGCTCTTGCAGAAGTGCCGCCGCTGTCACCCCGGGCGGTAGACGCCCTGAATGCCATAGCGGATGACTTTGACATGAGCGGCGCACAAGAAATCAAAGCCATAGAGGCCACGACCAACCACGATGTCAAAGCCGTGGAATATTTTATTAAGCGCAAAATGCAGAGTGAGCCTGAACTCGAGCGCATCAGCGAGTTTGTGCACTTTGCCTGCACATCGGAAGATATCAACAACCTTTCCCACGCACTCATGCTGCGCGACGGGCTGAACGATGTATTGCTGCCGGCGCTGCGCGACCTGCTGGCAAGCCTGAAATCATTGGCTCACGAGCACGCTGAGCAACCCATGCTCTCGAGGACGCACGGGCAGACTGCCAGCCCGACCAGCCTGGGCAAGGAAATTGCCAACAGCGCGGCACGCCTGGAGCGTCAGTTACAGCGCATCAGCGAGGTATCGCTGCTGGGCAAGATGAACGGGGCCGTCGGCAACTACAATGCCCATCTGGCCAGCTATCCGCAGGTGGACTGGCCAGCGTTCACCGGGCGTTTTATAGAGGGGCTGGGTCTGGAGCAGAACCCCTACACGACACAGATAGAGCCGCATGACTACATGGCGGAGCTCTTCGACGCTATATCCAGAACCAACACGGTGTTGCTCGATTTTAGTCGCGACGT
>JBLIIW010000162.1:0-8988 GCA_047635315.1 Halieaceae bacterium
CGTATTGGCGCACGTCGGCGTCTCGATATTTTCCTGGACAAGGATGGGCGCGAGGAGGTCTTTGCGGAGATTGAGCCGGTTGACCGACTGAAGTTCCGGGACAAGAAAAAGTATCGAGACCGCTTGCAGAATGCGCAGAAGGCGACCGGGGAACGCGATGCACTTGTCGCCATGCGCGGAAAACTGCATGGGATGCCGGTAATCTGCGTAGCCTTCGAGTTCAATTTCCACGGGGGCTCCATGGGCGCCGCTGTGGGCGAGAAGTTCTCCCAGGCCGCGCAACTGGCTCTCGCTGAGCGCGAGCCTCTGGTCTGCTTCGCTGCGTCCGGGGGGGCGCGCATGCAGGAGGCGCTGCTGTCGCTGATGCAGATGGCGAAGACCAGCGCGGTAATAGAGCGTTTACACGGTGAATCGGTGCCCTATATCTCGGTATTGACCGATCCGATTTACGGTGGTGTTTCCGCATCCCTTGCGTTGCTGGGCGATCTCAATATCGCCGAGCCCGATGCCCGGGCCGGTTTTGCCGGACCGAATATCATCGAGCAGACCATCCGCCAGCAGCTGCCGAAGGGGTTTCAACGCAGCGAATTCCTGCTCGAACACGGCGCCATAGATATGATCGTTTCGCGCAATGAATTGCGCGGGACTATAGCGCGCATTCTGGCAAAACTGCTGGGTGTAGAGTTGAGCCTGGTTGTCGAGGAAGCTGCATCAGACGATGAGGCAGGAGACGCAGCGCTAGCGGGCGCGGGCCTCGCGGCAGCGGGGTCCGAAGAAAGCGTCGCAGACCCGGCCGTGACGGCCGATGCTCTGGCCGATAGTGACAATGATGAGACCGGTGAGACCGGTGAGACCGGTGAGAGCACTGTGGATGCCGAGGCCGATTCCCAGGATGCGGCTGATGGCGATGAATCTTTGGCCGCGGATGAGTCGATCGAAGACAGCCCGGATGCCGCTGTCGAGGCTCTATCGTCAGCGGAGGCGAAGAGCGCTGGGGGCGATGATATAGAGGCCGCTGCAGATGTGCCCGCGACCGATGATGACGCGGCCATTGAGGATGCGCAGGGAGAAGATCAGTCCAGCGCTGCGGCGGAGGAATCTGCGGCGTTGACGGACTCAGATGACGTCCCCGGCGATGCCGCATCGAATACCGGCGAGGAGTCAGACGACAAGAAATCGGATGGCTGAAACGCGCTCCCTGGGCAGCTGGCTCGGTCATCTGGAACGACTGCACCCGATAGAGATAGATCTTGGGCTGCAGCGTATTGCGCAGGTGGCGCAGCTTATGCAACTGCTGCCCGTATCCGTGCCTACGATTAGCGTTGCGGGTACGAACGGCAAAGGCAGCGTGGTGTACATGAGTGATGCCCTTCTGCGGGCCCACGGACGTCGCACCGGGCGCTACACTTCACCGCATTTATTGCGCTTCAATGAACGCATCGTGATCGATGATGAACCCGCCAGTGACGCGCTGATTGTCGCGGCCTTTGAGGCTATTGAGGCTGCTCGAGGCGATATTTCCCTGACTTACTTCGAGTTTGCCACTCTCGCTGCGCTGTGGGTTTTTCGCAATGAGCGGGTTGATATCATTGTGCTGGAGGTAGGGCTGGGCGGTCGACTCGACGCCGTAAACATTGTCGACAGTAACTTTTGTGTGATTACTGCCATCGACCTCGATCATCAGCGTTGGCTGGGCGACACGGTGGAGGAGATTGCGCCGGAGAAAGCCGCTATTGCCCGTGAGGGTCGGCCTGCTGTCCTCGCCGAGCGTGAATATCCGCAGACGCTCTACACCACACTCGCTGAAATCGGTGCGGATGTGCAGTGCGCGGGTCAGCACTGGCAGTGGCAGCAAACCGAGGGCCCATCTTTTGGGGTGGCGCTGGAGCTTGCGGATAACGGTCAGGGGCTGGTCCTGCCGGTCCCCGAGGGGCTTCGCGCGGCTAATACTGCTGCGGCGGCCCAGGTGGCCGCCCTTGCCCTGGGCGGAACCCTGGACGGCGAGTGCAGTCGGACTGCGCTAGCTCATTTGCGCGTGCCCGGCCGTCAACAGCGGCTGTGGGCGTGCGATCGCGAGCTTGTGCTTGATGTGGCACACAACCCTGCGTCCATGGCGGCACTGGTGGAGTTTCTTCGTGCGCACCCGAACCCCGGAACCACTGTTGCGGCGCTGGGTGTCATGGGGGACAAGAACCTTGCGGCCATGGCTACGCTATTGGCGACAGCCGTGGACGGCGTCTGTGCCCTGGCCATTTCCGGCATAGATCGCGCGGAGTCCCCGGAAGTCATATGGGCGGCTCTCGACGCGGTCGGGATAGCCATAGCGCAGGCGGAGTTCACAGTTGAGACCGTGTGGGAGCAGCTGTTGGAAGGGACTGAAGCGGGTGACCGAATCGTCGTCTGCGGCTCCTTCCACACTGTTGCAGATATAATGGAGTACCTCGGCCCGCAACCGGCATTCCCCGCCCCGAAGGCTCTGGAAATGCATGGATAATCTCGTTAAACAACGACTCCTCGGCGCTCTTATCCTGATCGCGCTCGCTGTGGTTTTCTGGCCGATTATTTTTGTCACCAATGGCGACGTCGGCAGCGATGTCAGTGTGCCTGTGCCACCAGCGCCGCCGGTGGATATGACCCCGCTGCCGGAGCCGGATAACGCGGGGCTCAGACGCGGGCAACGGGCGGTGGCGCAGGGGCAGCAGGTACCGGATGTGCTGCTGCCTGATGCGGGCACCGAGCGGGTGCCCGGCGACGAGGGTAGTGATAGGGCTGAACCGGCGGGCTTGGCGCCGCGTGCCACAGTCCTGCCCGTACCCGGCCTTGCAGAGGCTCGCGAGACACTGGCGTCCCCGGCGATGGATGCAGATGGCTTACCCATCGCCTATTCACTGCAGGTAGCAACCATGTCCGACCGGGGCGGTGCAGAAAAACTGCGGGATGATCTTGTTGCAGGGGGTTATAAGGCTTACCTGAAGCGCCTGCGGCGCGATGACAAGGTCTTCTTCCGGGTGCTTGTAGGTCCTCGATACAGTAGCGATGAGCTGTTGCCGGTAAAAAATACAGTGGATGACACCTATCGCGTTGAGTCACTCATTATCAGGTATCTGCCATGAGCGCCTGGCCGCAGCTGTCACTGTTTAATTCCCTGGACTGGATCGTCGTAGTGATTGTGGTGCTTTCCGCGCTACTCAGTCTCTGGCGTGGTTTTGTTCGCGAGGCCATTTCGCTCGCCGGCTGGCTGGTCGCTTTTCTGGCAGCCAACCTGTTCGCAGTGCATCTGGCGGAATTGATTGGCGATTTGATTGCCAACCGGACCGGGCGTTACATCGTCGCCTGGTCACTACTCTTCGTGCTGGTATTGGTGTTCACTTCTCTCATGGCGCGGCTTTTCTCGAAGCTCATCAGCGCCTCGGGACTCGGTGTGCTCGACCGTATCTTCGGCACGGTATTCGGGGTCTTGCGGGGCTGTCTGATCGTCATGGCCTTGCTCTTTGTGTTTCGTCAGCTCATTCCCGAAAGCGAACAGAGCCTACTGCTTGAGTCGCAGCTGACACCACATATTGATCTTATGCTTTCGTGGACCATGCGTGTCTTCGAGGATTTTCAGAAGGTGGATATACCGGGGATATCGCTATGACGCAGCGAGCGGTTTGGACAGGAGTGGAATAGACTTATGTGCGGGCTGGTTGGTCTGGTTGGGAAGGGCAATGTAGCGCCCGACATCTATGATGCGCTTACGGTTTTACAGCATCGTGGTCAGGATGCTGCGGGTATTATGACCTGCAGCGAAAACCGTATTCATCAGCGCAAGAGTGAGGGGCTGGTGCGGGACGTATTCCGTCAGCACCACATGCAGCGTTTGCACGGTAACGTCGGCATTGGCCATGTGCGCTATCCGACGGCGGGCAGTGGCGGTGCAGCCAATGCCCAGCCTTTTTACGTCAATTCGCCTTACGGAATTGCTCTTGCGCACAACGGCAATCTCACCAATTCCGAGCAGCTGCGGCACGACCTCTTTGAGACCGAAATGCGGCATCTCAACACGGACTCGGATTCGGAAGTACTGCTGAACGTTTTTGCGCACGAACTGCAGGAGCGCAAGAAGCTGAACCCGGCGCCCGCGGATCTGTTCGATGCTGTACGCGCGGTGCATAAACGCTGCCGCGGAGGGTATGCCGCGGTCGCGCTACTGGTAAATCACGGATTGATCGCTTTTCGAGACCCCTTTGGAATTCGCCCGCTGGTGCTGGGCTATCGCGGCGAAGGCAGTAGCCGCGAGTACATGGTGGCGTCGGAAAGCGTCGCTCTTGATGTGCTGGGTTTTCGCCTGCTCGCCGATGTGGCGCCGGGTGAGGCCGTTTACATCGATTCGAATCGGCACTTGCACATGCAGCAGTGCGCTGACAACCCGGTGTTGCGGCCGTGTATTTTTGAGCACGTATATTTCGCTCGGCCGGACAGTCTTATCGATGAAATCTCTGTCTATAAAACTCGCAAGCGGCAGGGCGAGGCGCTCGCGGCCAAAATTATGCGCGAGCGACCGCATCACGATATCGACGTGGTTATCCCGGTGCCCGATAGCAGTTGCACGGCCGGCCTGGCTCTGGCGCAGGCCCTGGGCATCAAATACCGTGAGGCCTTCGTAAAGAATCGGTATATCGGTCGCACATTTATTATGCCCGGGCAGAGTCAGCGTCAGAAATCTGTGCGCCAGAAGCTCAACCCGATCAAGCTCGAGTTCGAAGGCAAGAATGTGATGTTGGTCGACGACTCCATTGTGCGCGGTACCACCTCAAGAGAGATTATCCAGATGGCGAGGGATGCGGGTGCGGCTCGAGTGTATCTGGCTTCCGCGGCGCCACCGGTTCGCTATCCGAATGTGTACGGCATCGACATGCCGTCCTCCCACGAGTTGATTGCCCACGGCAGAAGCGTCGATGAGATCGGTACGCTAATTGGAGCGGACTGGCTGGTCTATCAGGATCTGGATGAGTTGGTGCGCTGCTCCTCGGAGGGCAATCCGGATGTTGAGGCTTTTGAATGTTCCGTGTTTGATGGCCACTACGTTACTGGCGACGTCGACCCCGATTATCTCGAGCGCCTGGATGCGGAACGCAGCGATGTGGCCCAGGGCCGGCGTAGGGCGCTCGGTCAGGCCGACGGCGTGGCGGTCGGTATCCATAATGATATGACCGAGGCGGGATGATGCGGTCGTCGCAAGTTTGGAGTGAATGCAGGATGACAGGTACCACAGCTAGAGCAGGTGGCAGCGAGTGAGTAAACGTGATGAACCCGTACTCGATGAGCTGAGTTGGCAAAGCCTGGCGGTGCGCAGTGGTATACACCGTTCGCCTGAGGGCGAGCACAGTGAACCCATCCACGCCACATCAAGCTACGTTTTTGAGAGTGCGGAGCAGGCAGCCGCGCGTTTTTCCGGCGATGAGCCGGGCAACGTTTACTCCCGCTATACCAATCCTACGGTGCGCTCCTTCGAGGAACGTCTTGCCGCGCTTGAGGGTGCACAGGCCTGCGTAGCCACCGCATCGGGCATGTCGGCAATTCTCAGTGTTTGCATGGCCCTGCTGCAGGCTGGTGACCATATCATTTGTTCCCGGGATGTCTTTGGTACGACGCGCTCTCTCTTTTCCAGGTACCTTGCCAAGTTCGGTGTTGAGGTGAGTTTTTTGCCGCTGTTACCGGTTAATGGCTGGCGTGAGGCACTGCGGGAAAACACCCGACTACTTTATGTGGAAACACCTTCAAATCCGCTCTGCGAAGTGGCAGATATAGGCGCAATGGCCGATCTGGCTCGCGCGGCAAAGGCCCTGCTGGTGGTAGATAACTGTTTTTGCACGCCGGCACTGCAGCGGCCCCTCGAACTCGGCGCGGATGTGGTGATTCACTCGGCTACCAAGTACCTGGACGGTCAGGGGCGGTGCGTGGGTGGGGCCGCGCTCGGGAGTCGTGAAACGATGGATGAAGTCGTGGGCTTCCTGCGCAGCTGTGGACCAACCATGAGTCCCTTTAATGCGTGGGTGTTTCTCAAAGGTTTGGAAACCCTGTCGCTGCGCATGGGCGCACACAGTGCTTCGGCGCTGAGCCTGGCGCACTGGCTATGCGATCAACCGCAGGTGGAAGCGGTGTTCTACGCGGGGCTTCCGGAGCATCCGGGGCATGCCCTGGCTGCTGCTCAGCAGAGCGCTTTTGGCGGCGTGCTGTCATTTCGTGTCACGGGTGATCGCGAGGCGGCCTGGCGTGTGATCAACGCCACGCGCCTGATGTCGCTGACCGCCAATCTTGGGGATGCGAAGACCACGATTGTGCACCCCGCGAGCACTACGCACAGCCGTATTTCTGCGCAGGAACGCGCGGAGGCGGGAATCACTGAGAACCTGATTCGTGTCGCCGTGGGGCTGGAGGATTTGGGCGACCTGAGGGCTGATCTGGCGCTCGGTCTGGCGGCGCTGGATTAGGCCATGAACGGTGTGAAAAGTACTGCTGGTAAGGCGCTCGTGGAAACCGCGGTTGAAGAGGTTGGTACGGTGCTTCTCGGTAAGGCGCCGCAGCTGCGCCTGGCACTCTGCTGCCTGCTCGCAGGTGGGCACCTTCTGATCGAGGATCTTCCGGGCATGGGCAAGACCACGCTCTCCCACGCTCTGGCCCAGGTACTGGGCCTCACTTACAAACGTGTGCAGTTCACCTCCGATCTACTGCCTGCAGATATTCTGGGCCTGTCCATCTACCACCGGGAAGACAATAGTTTTCGATTTCATCCGGGGCCGATCTTCACACAGGTACTGCTCGCCGATGAGATCAACCGCAGTACGCCGCGTACACAGAGCGCACTGCTTGAGGCTATGGCCGAGGGGCAGGTGACTTTGGAAGGCGACACCCGGCGACTGCCGGAGCCGTTTTTTGTGATTGCCACGCAGAATCCTCTGGAGCAATCCGGAACCTATCCGCTGCCCGAATCGCAGCTGGATCGATTTCTTATGCGCATCGAACTCGGCTACCCGGATCCCGGTGCGGAACGCAGCATGCTAAAGAATATCGGTAGCAGCGTGCGCAGCGAGGACCTGCGGCGCTGCATCGATGAGACGCAATTGGCACAAATCCGCTCCGCTGTGGACAACGTGCATGCCTCCGATACGCTGCTTGATTACATCCAGCGACTGGCCGGGCGCAGCCGTGCGGGCGGCGAGTTTTCCGTCGGGCTTTCCCCCCGGGGAGTACTGGCCCTGCTGCGCTCGGCCAAGACCTGGGCGCTGATGGATGATCGCGACCATGTGCTTCCCGATGACGTGCAGGCGGTGTTGCCAGCGGTGACTGCGCATCGGCTCCAGCCCGGGAGTTCCTTCTCCGGTGATGGTATGGCGCTGGTGTCACTGCTGCAGCGTGAGGTAGACGTGGTGTGAGCTCTGGCCGGTCGGCGGCGAGCCGAGCGAAGCCTGAGGTGCCGGGCTTCGCGGGCGGGTTGCGCGCGAGACTGTCGGATCGCTGGTCCCGCTGGCTCGACCGTCGTATTCCCCGTGCTACGGCAGTGACACTGGATCAGCGACGGATATTTATTTTCCCTTCCCAGGTTGGTTTTTTCTTTGCAGCCGCCCTGTTGGTCATGTTGATCGCTGCGATCAACTACCAGAACAACATGAGCTTTGCGCTCACTTTCCTGCTTGCCAATCTGTTTGTTATTGCTGTTCTGCACAGCTACGCCAACATGGCCGGCCTTAGGATTACGGCCCTGGGTGCGGACGACGCCTTTGCCGGCCAGCGCGCGGCATTTCGTCTGCGCCTGGATGCCGGTGGCCGGCGCGGCCACTTCGCGCTGCACTTGGGTTGGCCCACGGCAGAGGCGGGGAGGCGTCGCCGACGTTTTATGGTCGGTTTGTTTTCTGCCCCGGCCATGGCCACCGAGCAGGAAGTGGATCTTGAGGCGGGTGCGGTACTCGACCTGCGTCTGCATCTCCCCGTTGGGCAGCGCGGCTGGCACCGGCCCGGGCGTTTGCGTATCGAGAGCGTGTACCCATTGGGCCTGCTGCGCTGCTGGACCTGGGTGGATCTGGATCTGCGAGCTTTGGTCTACCCGGCGCCGATCGCCGGTACGGAGCCGGTCGGGGGCGAGTGGGGCAGCGATGATGGTGTGTATCTGGCGGGGGGTGGCGACGACGAGTTTTTCGGAATCCGCCGTTACCGGGAAGGCGATAACCCGCGGCGTGTGCATTGGAAAGGACTGGCTCGCGGGCAGGGTCTGCAGAGCAAGGAGTACGCCGCGCTGGTCTCCGATGCCCGCTGGCTCGAATGGGGCCAGTTTCCGGGCCTGACGCAGGAGCGACGGCTGTCAGTGTTGTGCCACTGGGCGCTGGATTATCACCGCCGGGAGTTGGAGTTCGGCCTGCGTCTGCCCGAATATGAACTGGCACCTGCCAGGGGAGGTCCGCAGCGTGACCGGGCTCTGCGCGCCCTGGCTTTGTACGGTCTTGAGGATGAACAGGCGTGAAGCAGGCGGAGCAGTTGCCGCGCCCGGCACTGGCCTGGATCATGCTGTCTCAGGCACTGCTGCTGGTTCCGCACGTGGGGCGCATACCGTTCTGGGTGGTGCTGGTTTATCTGCTGGCTTTCGTCTGGCGCGTGCAGGCCTTTAGGGGACGCCTGGAACTGCCGGGCAGATGGCTAAAGGTTGCCCTGTCAGCGGCGGCGGCGGGCGGTATTGCGTTGAGCTTTGGATCGATCCTGGGTATGGAGCCTATGGTGGCATTCCTGCTTGCCGCCTTCGCCCTGAAGCTTATGGAAATGCACTCCAGAAAGGATGCGTACATCCTGATCTTTCTTGGTTACTTCGTCTGTCTGACCGCGTTTCTCTTGTCCCAGGATATTCTGCTGGTGGTCTATGGGCTGGTACTGGTCTGGGTGCTGACTACAGCGTTGGTCAGCGTGCATCGCGCAACGGGTCGATTGCGCGATATGCAGCCTCTGCGCCTGTCCGGGACG
>JBLIIW010000163.1:0-8949 GCA_047635315.1 Halieaceae bacterium
GGATGCGCTGTGCCGACAGTTCGACACCGGCGACGGCCGCGCCGCGGCGGCCGGGATCAATGAGCTTCCGCCGAGCGAACTGGACCGCTTTATCGAGACCCTCGCAGCCACCTACGGTTAGCTACAAATGGACTGGGATGACCTCAAGGTATTGTTGGCACTGTCGCGCAAGCGCTCGGCGCGGGGCGCCGCACAGTTACTGGGGGTCAGTAACTCCACCATCACCCGTCGCCTCGATGAACTGGAGCGGGAACTCAGTACGCGTCTCTTCGATCGCACCCCGGACGGCTACCGGATGACGCAGAGCGCAGAGACCCTGCTAGCGACCGCGGAGCACGTAGAAGAACTGATACTGGGTGCCGAGCGGCAACTCACCGGGGTCGACCAGGAACTGGAGGGGAACATTTGCCTTACCCTGCCTCCTGCCCAGGGTTTCAACGTACTCATGCCCCGATTGGCGCAGTTCGCCGAGGATTATCCGGGCATTGAGCTGGAGATTATCAGTAGCTTGGACCCCCTGGATCTGGGGCGTCGCGAGGCGGATATCGCTATTCGACTCCTGCGCGCCGGTAAAGCACCCCCAGATACCTTGATCGGCCGAAAGATTTGCGCGGTGACGGCGTCTGCTTATGTGCATGGGGACCTCCTGAATCCGGATGATCCGTCTGATGTCAGCCACCTGCACTGGATCGGTCTGCGCGGCGCAATCAACGAAGAGCCCTGGAAGCAGCTTTGCCGCAATGGTCATCTACCGGTGCGCCATGCAATTCCTGCGATCAATCTGCAGATTGAGGCCGTAGCTGCGAAGATGGGGATGATGTTTGGGCCCTGCGCCGCGTTTCGGGATCGCCCGGAGATAGCGCGCGTACCCGGTGAGGAGGTGCACCATTTTATGGACCTCTGGGTGTTGACCCACAAGGATCTGCGCCTGTCTGCGCGCATGCGGATTCTCCGGGAAATCCTCGCTGAGGAGCTTAGGGAGCTGCGCCCGTATTTCGACAGTTGCTACTCTCCGTCCTGAAGGGGGGGGTGTTCAAAAATGCACCGCGTCCGATCATATGCGGCTATCACGCTGCACGAATGGTTCGCCTAGACTACTCCCCTAAGCCAACAGGAGAGTTTCAGATGAACAAGACTTTGACCACGTTAATAGGTGTAGTACTGGCCACTGCGGCAGTATCCGCGTCGGCCGGCAAGCAAGACGCCGAGGTGCTCGCGCAGTGCAAGGGCGCCGTCGAGTCCTACTACGGCGATGATACGCGTACACGCCTGCGCAGCATCAGGCGCAGTGGCGGTGCCACGCTGATGCGCTTGCAGGTCAAGCCGCAGAATGGCAAAAACACAGCGATCGTATGCTCCGTGGGCAAGGATGGCGTGAGTAACCTTAGCAACTCTGACGGGGTTGCTCTCAACGCCGCAGCCGCCGCTGAGCAAAAGGTCAGCCTCGCCGACTGAGTCATTCACCCGCTTTCGGGATAGCATTCACGTAGTCTACTTCCGGGACCCTGTGTCCCGGTATTTTTTTGCTCAGTCTTCGATATCGTCCACGTCCAACTGCCCGGTGAGGCGACGGCGGATGTGCGACCAGGATATTCCCGCCGCGAGCAGCAGGGAAACCAGTATCAGGGCGATCCAGGAAAGCGCCCCCGTTGCATCGAGACTGAGTAGGCCAAGATCGATTAGCAGCCAGATAAGGCAAGCGAAAACGGCGGCGCCGAGTACGACGCCGATCAGCCCTAGAGAAAGGAAAGTCGCCCGCAGATAGATGATCCAGGCGATGAGAAGGATCATACCCACCAGGGCCGGCAGCGGCCCCACACTGAAGTCTTCCGAGAGTGTCCAGCCGACGAAGCTATAGGCCGTGGGGTTGTAGGTGCCGAATACCAGTACAATGGCGAAGAGCCATCGCAAAAAAAAGCTGTCCAAGCCAAAATTCTGTGCCATCAATTTCTCCTTGTGCAGGGGCGCGGTATCCTAGTGCCGCCTAAATTAGTGCAATCCCCTTTTTCTGGCAATCGCTTCCGGGCTTTTTACACCAGCTACATGAGTCCTCGCGAGGTCGCGGGGCTCCCGTTATAAGAGGGGGCTGCGGCTGCTCAGGGTGCCGGGGCGGGAAAACGCCGCTGTACGTTCTCGATCGCTTTCAGCAGGTCGCGGTCGAGCTGAATACCGACGCTCGCGATATTGCCCCGGAGCTGCTCCAGCGTCGTGGCGCCAATAATACAGCTGGTCACGAATTCCCGGGAGTTCACAAAGGCAAGCGCCATCTGCGCGGGATCGATTCCGGCTTCCCGGGCCAGGGCAACATAGGCATCGGTGGCCGCTAGGGAATCTTCATTGCTGTAGCGTGTAAAACGATCAAAAAGTGTGAGACGCGCTGCCGGTGGCCGCGCACCGTCCTGATACTTGCCGCTGAGAAGGCCAAATGCTAGGGGCGAGTAGGCCAGTAGCCCGACCTGCTCGCGAACCGCCATTTCCGCCAGACCGACCTCAAAAACCCGGTTCAGCAGACTGTAGGGATTCTGGATGGATACGAGCCGCGGCAGGTTTCGCTCACGCGACAGGCGCAGATATTCCATGACTCCCCAGGGTGTTTCATTGGAAATACCGATATGGCGGACTTTGCCCGCGCTGACCAGCTCCCCGAGCGCGCTCAGAGTCTCCTCTATTGCCACGCCGTCGTCGTCGCGGTGCCGGTAGCCCAGTTTCCCGAAAAAGTTTGTGCTGCGCTCCGGCCAATGCACCTGGTAGAGATCGATATAGTCGGTCTGCAGACGGGTCAGCGACGCATTCACAGCCTGATTAATCTGTGCCCGGTCAAGACGAGGCCCATTGCGTATGTGATCCATCCCGCTGTTGGCCGCGCCGCGCCCGGTGACCTTGCTAGCGAGCACCACCTCGCTGCGCTTGCCGGATTCTTTTAGCCAGAGCCCGACAAAACGTTCCGTTTCTCCCTGTGTTTCCGGTCGCGGCGGCACCGGGTACATCTCGGCCGTGTCGATGAAGTTGATGCCCTGATCAAAGGCGTAATCCATCTGTTCAATAGCGTCGGCTGCGGTGTTCTGTTCACCGTAAGTCATGGTGCCGAGACCGATAACACTGACCTCCAGGTCCGTCTGGCCCAGTTTGCGGTACTGCATGTTTATTGATTCCTGTTGTTGGTTGATCTCCTCTGGGGGTTATTCCAGATGAGTAAAGCGCTGCTCCTCGACCAGTCCGGCGGGGTCCTGGTGGATGACTACATCGGCGTCCGGGAACGCTCCTATAATCGCTTGTTCTACCTCGTCGGCAATGACGTGGGCCTGGCGCAGGGGCATTTCACCGTTCAGCTCAAGGTGCAGCTGCACGATTGGCGTGCGCCCGGACATACGCGTGCGCACGTCGTGAACGCCGTGGACCTCCGCATGCGATTCCGCAAGCCGGATAATCGCCCGACGTTGGATATCGGGCAATTCCCGATCGAGTAGATCACTGAGTGCCTGCTGTAGTATTTCGCGCGTCGAGAACAGCAGGTACCCGGCGATCGCCAGGGCGAACAGGGGGTCGGCATTGCCCAGCCCAAAGGACGCCAGAACCAGAGCGACTATGGTGGCTGTATTACTGAGCAGGTCCGCCCGGTAGTGCAGGGCATCGGCCTTGATGGCCGCGGAGTTGGTGCGGCGGATCACGTAGCGCTGAATCGCGAGCAGAGCGAGGGTCAGGACGATGGCCAAAACCATCACAGCCACACCCACGGACACGGCTTCCACAGGTTGCGGCTCTAGCAGGCGATATACGGCCTCATGGATGAGAAACGCGCTGGATGCAATGATAAAGCCGGCCTGTAACAGGGCCGCAAGAGCCTCCGCTTTGCCGTGGCCGAAGCGGTGCTCCCGGTCGGCCGGCACCAGCGCATAGCGCACCGCAAAAAGGTTGATCAGTGAGGCGGCGGCGTCCATGACCGAGTCGACCAGGGAGGCGAGCAGGCTGACGGCGCCGGTGGACAGGTAGGCATAGGACTTGGCGCCAATCAGCAGCAGGGCGATGCTGACGGAAGCGTAGGTTGCCAGCCGCATCAGGGCAGCGGTTTCCGAACTGCCTGCGCCGGGGCCTGTTGTTATGCGCGGTGCCATGGCTGAGTAGTGTAGTCGAGATGACTCCGCGAGGCACCTCGGCGCTGTGCCTCCCGGGCATCGTGTGGGGACTTTCGTCGCGCCGCGCGAACGCGTAGAGTCGCCGTGCTTGGAAGACCAACATCCGGTGCCAAAAGCATTATTTCTCCCATACACGTTATTTATCCTCCCGCCCGGAAAAGTCTCCCCCTGGTCCGCGGCGCCCGCGCGCAAGGAGGACCAAGACAGCTCGCCGTGGCTTGCAGTTTGTTGGCGGCATGCAGCTTTGCCGATGTGGGCAGGGCGCCAGGGCCGGTGTTAGCGGAGGTGCTGGAAGAGGTACGCGTAGTGGGGCAGCGCGACCTGCTGCGACAGGGGCTGGCAGATTTTACCTCAGTACGGTCCCTGCGCTTCGATGAACAGGTATCGCTTAACCGCACCGTAGGCGATTGGATCGATGCGCTCCCCGGCGTCAGCTTGAATGGCCAGGGGGGGCTGCAGCAAAGCTATAGCATTCGCGGTTTCAGCCGTTGGCGGGTGCGCACGGAGGTGGACGGGGTACCCCTTATCACGGATCGCCGCGCCGGCAACTCGGCGTCTTTTGTGCCCCCGGCGCTACTTGGCCGAGCGACGGTCAAGCGCGGCCCGGGATCCACTTTGTATGGATCCGGTGCTATGGGCGGTGTGCTGGGTCTCAACACGCTTGCCCTTTCGGGATTACAGCTGTCGGCGGCGGGGCAGAGCAACGACGGCCAGCGTGAGCTGATACTCAGTCGCGGTGCCGGGGAAGGCAAGCTGCTGGCGCTGAGCCTGCGCGACGCCGATCGGGCGGAGGACCCTGGGGGTCATGCGCTGAATTCCGGCTATACGCAAATAGCCGGGCTGCTCAAGGAGCGCTGGCAGTCTGGAGACACGGACTACCGACTCACCTGGCTGCCCAGCTACGCCCGCAACGTGGGCAAAAGCGCTGCGAATTTTCCTGATGAGCAGCGCAGCGACTATCCTGAAGAAATCCATACGCTGGCCCGCTTCGAAGCCAGTCGCGGCGAGCAGTGGCTGCTGCGTGCCTATCATCATTATCAGGACTGGGAGTCGCGTACCGCGCGACAAACCGGTCGCGAAACGCTCACCCGCTATCGCGCGCACACACTCGGTGGCTTGCTGTACGCGCCCTTGAGCTTGTTCGGTGGTGAGGGTCGCATGGGCGCCGAGTGGCTGGGCCGGCGCGGTGTGTCGATCGAAGAGTCTGAGGCCCTCGAGGGTATTCCGAGTAGCCGGCAAACGCTGGTCGATGGACAGGAAGATAATCTCGCCGCCTTCCTGGGCAATCAGTGGAGCCGCGGGGAGCTGATACTGTCTGGCGGACTGCGCTACGACCGGGTCTGGCAGTCCCAGGGAGCGAGTGCGCGCCAGGATGCGCGCTTCAACGCCAACGCCGCGCTGCGTTGGCAGGCGAATCCCGACTGGCTGTGGTTCGCAGAAGTGGCTTCGGGCTTTCGATTTCCGAGTCTTTCGGAGCTGTACTTTAACGGCGTTACGCCGCGCGGCGAAACCCGCGCTAAGCCGGATCTCGCGGCGGAGTCCAGCCGTGCCATTGAGGTGGGATTCCGTTTTGACCCGGGACCGGTGGCGCTCGATCTGCGCAGCTATTACAACGATCTGCACAACTATATAGAGCGCTATCAGGTAGACGAGTCCCTGCGCTCGTATCGCAACATAGCCCCTGCATCGATCTGGGGTTTTGAGGCGCAGCTGAGCCTGGCGCCCAAAGGAAACTGGAGTCACCGTATCAGCTACCAGTGGCAGCGCGGGGAGCGTGACAACGGTGGCCAGCTCGCCGATCTAAACCCGCCCACAGTTCGTTACCTCCTGGGCTGGACGGGTGAGCGCACTTCCCTGGGTAGCGACCTGTCCTACCGTCCGTCGCGGGACAACTTTGGCGCCGGAGAACAGCCTCTTGATGCGGCGTGGATCTGGAATGCCCGCCTGTCCCATCGCTGGAGCGCCGCCTGGCAGGGCGAGGTGTATCTGAACAATATTACTGATGAACGGTATGCGGCGTCGGCCGATGAGGAGGCTCCGCTGCAGCCGGGCAGGATCTTCGGCATTCGCTTGCGCTGGTCACCCGCTTCCGAATAGGCGGTTAAGCGCACCGATCCCCAGGCGGAGGCGCTGCCTTGTTCGGCGGCGTCATCGCCGTATCAGGGCGAGTCGGACTCCAGAAGCGCTACGGGTACCTGTCCGCGGACCCAGGGTGCCCGCTTGAGCATGACGCGCTTGAACAGAGGATTCTCCATGAAGGAGGCCAGCCACTGACGGAGTGGGTCGTAGGGTGATTGATCAAACCAGCTCCGATCCACCATAGCGAACTGGCGCAGGAAGGGGAAAAGAGCGACGTCGGCCAAGCCCATGGTCGGACCCATCAAGAAGCGATGCTGCTCCAGCGCCGTGTTTATACTCCCGATAAAGGGCTCCGCCTGATTCCGGTACCAGCTTGCGGACTGCTCCGGGAATCTGTCCGCGTACTTGTATTTGTCCAGCCAGCTTTTGAAGGGCCCATCGTTCAGTGCTACCCACTGCATCACTTCCTTGGCTTGAGCGGCGGGGTTCCAGCCATCCGGATCCGCAGTGCACAGGGCCCAGCGCATGATATCGATGCTCTCGTCGATCACCCGGCCATCCGGCAGCACGAGTACGGGAACAGTACCCTTCGCCGAGGCCGCAAGCATTTCCGCGGGTTTGTCCCGCAGGAGGATCTCCCGGAGTTCCACCCGAGTGCCGGCGTAGGCCAGGGTCATGCGTGTGCGAATCGCATAGGGGCAGCGGCGGAAGGAGTAGAGAACGGGCAGGGCAGACATAGGCGCAATTATACGACCGAAACGCGGGTCATTCCGACGGGCGCCCATGGACGCGATAGGATTGCCGCTAAAGGGGGGCGCCTAAGCGTAGGCATTTCGACGCCACTTGGACGCCACCTCGCGCTGCGGGACCTGCCTGTTGTCGGCTTTCTTTGCTACGCTGCAGCGCGGCTCCCGTCGGCGTCGTATTTTTTGTGTTTAATAACCGGTCAGGCCGTTGTTGTCGGGGGGTGAGTGCTGAACGATCACACTGTGTCTGCCGTGCAGCGATGGATAGATCGCTTCGTCGTGCGTCTCGATCTGTGCCCCTTCGCCCGAGGCGCGCTGGAGAATGGGTCTGTGCGTTTTATCCTCAGCGAGGCAAGCGACGAAGCGCAACTCCTGCAGGCCCTGAAGGATGCCCTGGAGCTTCTCAGTGGGGACCCAAACATAGAAACGGCCTTTGTGGTGCACCCCAATGTATTGGCCGATTTCTATGACTTCAACCAGTTCCTGGGTGACTGTGATCGATTGCTTGTGGCTATGGATCTTGAAGGGGTTTTCCAGATTGCGAGCTTTCATCCGCACTATCAGTTTGCACAAACGGAGCCGGCGGATGCGGAGAACTACTCGAACCGCTCGCCCTATCCGATGCTGCATATTCTCCGGGAACAAAGTGTAGAGCGTGCGGTTGGCGCCTACCCGGATATTGACAAGGTGCCGGACAGGAACGTGGAAACCCTGAACAAGATCGGTGTGGAAAGGCTGCAGCTGATGTGGCGGGCCTGCTTTGAAGAGTAGCCGGGAAACAGAGCCCGACGTGATTGTTGTGGGCGGCGGTGCGAGTGGCCTCATGTGTGCCATCAGCGCGGGGTATCGCGGACTGCGCGTTCTGGTGCTGGAGAAAGGCCCCAAGGTGGGGCTGAAGATTCTCGTGTCCGGCGGCGGGCGCTGCAACTTCACTAACCTGTATGCGGATCCGCGCGAACACTACCTGTCGCAGAATCCGCATTTTTGCATCTCCGCCATGAACCGATTTACGTCGGCCGACTTTATCGCGATGGTTGAGGCAGCACATATTGACTACCAAGAGAAGAAACTTGGGCAGCTGTTTTGCACCGACAGGGCCAGGGATATCGTCGCCATGCTGCTGGCGCATTGCAGTTACGCGGGGGTTGAAATACGCGTGGGTCAAGAGGTGTCCGCCATAGAGACGCTGCCTGACAAGCGCTTCACGGTGCGTACCGCCGACGCCAGCCTTACAGCATCCAGAGTGGTTGTCGCCTCCGGGGGGCTGTCCATGCCGAAAATTGCCAGTGATCTTGCGTTT
Source organism: Halieaceae bacterium (assembly GCA_047635315.1). Taxonomy (GTDB): domain Bacteria; phylum Pseudomonadota; class Gammaproteobacteria; order Pseudomonadales; family Halieaceae; genus Congregibacter. The sequence goes on from JBLIIW010000163.1 coordinate 8,259, forward strand.
CGCGCCGCCCGGGAACTCGGTTTGGAAGTGATTCCGCCGCGCGCCGCCCTGGTGCCGCTGACCTGGAACAGCAGTGATAAATCGACCTACGAGAAGCTTTCCGGGATCTCCCTGGATGCGGTCGCCAGTTGTAGGGGCGTGAGTTTCAGAGAAAATATCCTGTTCACGCACCGGGGACTGAGCGGGCCGGGAATTCTGCAAATTTCCTCCTACTGGCGAGAGGGTGATTGCATAGAATTGAATCTGCTGCCGGAACACGACGCGGCAGACTGGCTGCTGGGGGCAAGAGAAGCGAACCCGCAGCAGCGACTGCCTGCGCTTCTAAAAACCGTGCTCGTGAACCGTCTTGTGGAGGTGATGACGGCACAGGGATTTACGGAGCAGAAACTCGGCAGCTTCTCGCCGCCGCAGTTGCGAGACCTTGGCGCGCGCCTGAATGCCTGGATATTCAGGCCCGGAGGCAGTGAGGGTTACCGCACCGCTGAGGTTACCCTGGGCGGCATCGATACGGATGAGCTGTCATCCAAAACCTTCGAACTGAAACAGGTGCCTGGACTGTTTGTCATCGGTGAAGCGCTGGATGTGACCGGATGGCTCGGTGGTTACAACTTTCAGTGGGCCTGGGCCTCCGGATGGTGTTGTGGTCAGCATCTTTGATGGACCGTCCGGGTGCCTAGATTATCAGGTGGGC
>JBLIIW010000164.1:0-8905 GCA_047635315.1 Halieaceae bacterium
GCGGGCTCAGGCTGCCCGTATTAATAACACCCGACTTGAAGGCCTGGTTGTAGGTGGCATACAGCAGCGCGTCTTCCTTTGGTCGGTATTCCAGAGTGACCCGTGGTGTAATGTCGTCCCAGTCTGCCTTCGCATCCGTCGACACGTCGAGACCCGCTGCATCAAAGATGAACGCCCCTGTGCCTTCGCGTTCTTCGTAGTTGTAGCGTATGCCGGCAATCAGAGTGAACTGCTCCCCCAGAGCTATGGTTGCCTCCACAAACGCCGCATAGGCGGTTATATCCACGTCGCCATCCTGCAGGTATTGCCCACTGTTGAGAAAGTCGCCAACGGGTGTTCCGCAGGTCGCGGGCGCGGCAAAGAAGCAGAAGTTGGTCAGTGGCACACGCACCTCACCAAAAAGCTCTTCCTCGAAGTACATGGCGCCAGCCAGCAGGCTGTAATTGTCCCTGACCATGTTCAGGGTGAATTCCTGGCCGAAAGACTCGCTTTTCTCTGTGTAGTTGTTCTGCCCAAACAGATTCACTTCTGTGGAGTCCAGGTCATCGCGCAGAAAGCGGTCGAGTTCCTGTGCGGATGTGACCGAGCGCAGCGACACCCCCTCTGACAGTTCGAAGTTCAGGATCATATTGGCCATGTAGCCATCGCGGTCGTTGATGGCTTCCTGATCTGAGTAGATGTCGTAGTTAGTACCGCCCACGTCAAAGACCGTGCTTCCACCCAGCGCTGTTACGGCCGGGGGTAGCCCGCCAATCGTTCCGGCTGAGGGACCAAAGTAGTGAAAGGCGTAGTTATTGTCGTCTTCCTCATAGTACTGGTAGGACAGTGTCGCATCCCAGGCTGCATCGGGGTTGTAGGCCAGGGTCGCGCGGTAGGCACTGGCATCCCTGTCATCGACTTCGTTGCCGGTGAAGAGGTTATCGCCATAGCCATCGCGACGTTCTATCTTGGTTGCCAGACGCACGGACAGGGCATCAGTCATCGGCAGGTCTACGGCGCCCTCAAGGGTCATCATGTTGTAGTTGCCAAAAGTGGCGTTGACGTAACCGCCCAGTTCATTGCCCGGTTTGGCTGTCACCATATTGATCGCGCCGGCGGTAGCGCCACGCCCGTACAGTGTTCCCTGTGGACCGCGCAGGACTTCAACCTGTTGCAGGTCAAACATACCCGCAAGCTGTGCGGCGGGTCGGGGGATGATGGCGCCATCCTGCAGGAAGGAAACGGCCCCTTCACCGCCGATGTCGATGCTGGTCATGCCGATGCCGCGCATGAATACGCGGGCAAAGCCAAACTGATCGCCAATGGAAAGATTGGGAATCTCCGTGTACATGTCGCGAACGCTCTGAACCCCGCCGGGGCCGAGTTGGTCAGCGCTCAGTACGTTGGCGGCAACGGAGAGATCGCTGAGGCTAGCGTCGCGCTTGGTTGCGGTAACTACGACCTCTTCCAGCGCGTTTTGGGCCACGCTGCCCAGCGGGGCCATCACGGCCGCGGCCACGGCGGCCGAAAGTATTCCTGATTTGATTCTTTGCATAATGATCATCTGCCTCGTTATTACTGTTGTTATTGAGATTCAGCTATTGAGATTCAGTCGTTCAGTTCAGTTCTTGCTCGCTTATCCTCCCAGCGATTCTCTCCGGACCTTGATGCCAGCGGCCTCGCGGTCCCAGGTATCTACCGTTATTGCTTCTGCCCTCAGGAGGTGTTTCTGTACTTTCGCAGAAGGTGTTTTTGGTAATTCGTCCAGCACGCGGATATAGCGCGGGACCATGAAATAGGCCATGCGGTCCACGAGAAAATGCAGTAGTGCTTCCGGGTCGATGGTCTGCCCCTCCACCGGGGCGACTGCGATCATCACATCGTCCTCACTGAGGTCGCTGGGCACGCCGTAGGCAGCAGCTTCACGGATCGCCGGGTAGGCGACGACCTCGGCTTCGACCTCGAAGGAAGATATGTTCTCGCCGCGCCGGCGAATAGCATCGCTCAGGCGATCGACGAAGTAGTAATAGCCGTTCTCATCAAAACGAAAACAGTCCCCGGTATGAAACCAGCCATTGCGCCAGGCTTCTGCGGTGGCCTGGGGATTCTTGTAATACCCGGAATTCATGCCCCAGGGCCGATCCGTACGAACGAGCATTTCGCCGATCTCCCCAAGGGCAACCTCACAGTCGTTTTCGTCCACCAGACGCACATCGACACCATCGCGTTTTTTGCCACAGGTGCCGCGACTGGTTGGGTTGGGGGCAGACACAATCGGAGAGGAAATTTCCGTCATGTTGAAGATCGTGTAGATGTCGATGCCGAAGCGCTCGTGAAGATCACCCGCCGCTTCGGTCATGGGGACCATGAATGCAAGCCGCAGGCTGTGATCGCGGTCCCCGGGACTGGGTTCTTCCTTAAGCAGGAAGGTTGCCATGACGCCCAGGAGAAACGCGGCGGTGGTTTGCGTTTCGCGCACAAAGGGCCAGAAGCGTGCGGTATCAAAGGTTTCCATCACAGCGATGGATCCACCGCGCGCCAGCATCACCGAGATGATGCCCATACCACCGATATGGAAAAGCGGCATATTGATGAGGAATCGATCCTGGCCATTCACAAAGTGCCAGGTCTCTGGGCCTGCATTGGTGAATAGATGCAGATAGGACGACAGCACGCCCTTCGATGGGCCGGTAGTGCCCGAGGTGTAGATGATCGATTGGTTGTCCCAGGGCTCAATGGGATGCCTGAGCTCAGGTGGCTCCTCCTCGCAGGCAGCTACGCTGTCGAAGTTCAGGCACGGTAAGGGGCAGCTCTGCGGGTCGCCTCCAACAGAGACTACGGAGGTCAGCGCTGCTGTATTTGCTGCGGCCAGTCGCGGCAGCAGGTCTTTGTGTCCGACCAGCAGTTGGGCGTCAGAATTGCTGAGCACGTGCTCAAGGAGGCTTCCTTTATAGGCAGTGTTAAAAGGGACAAAAACGGCGCCGAGATAGTTAATGGCAAAGAAAGTCAGGATTCCTTCCCGACCGCCGAAGAGCCAGACTGCGACATGGTCGTCCTGCTGCACGCCCCGGGCCGAGAACCCGGCGGCGACCGCGGTCACCTGCGCCTTCAGTTCGCGATAGGTCCAGGTCTCTCCGGATTCGAAAATTGCATAAATCGCGTCCGGGGTCTCTGCCGCCCATCTGTCGATCAGATAACGGACAACGCATTGTTCTCTTGGTGGAACGCGAGAATCGCTGCTCACAATGATCTCCCTATATTCATCTCTGACCCCAATCTATTTTTATCTCTGACCCCAATCTATTTATCGTGCGGCCAGGGTGCTGGTCGGCGGGAAGAATTACTCGCCATGTGCTTGCCAGACTCCATGGAGTCCGGACGCCCAGTGGAGTGAACGATCCGTGAAACGTGCTGAATCAGCGTGGCGATAATTTCAGTCTCAGACCAATGGCCGCCGGGTGTGTACCAGAGAGCCACCCAACTCATCATGCCGCCGATGGTCGTGGCCGTGAGTCCCGGGCGGTCTATATTGAATTCACCCGCTTCTGTGCCCTGCTGTAACAACTGCGCGACGCGGTGATCGAAGAGGGATCGAAGCTCCCGGATCTCTCGCGCGGCAGAGGCTTCCAGGTTTTTCTCCTCGCGCAGGTACACAACGATGCTCTCTTCGTTCTGCAGAATCAGCCGCGTGACATGGTCGACAACCAGCTTAAGCCGCTCCCAGTGCGTTCCCGAGGTGGCCAGACACTCATCCAGAACCCCCAGGGACAGACTGATGCCGAGGCGCGATATATCGAAAAGAATGTCGCCTGTGTTTTTGTAGTAGCTGTATATGAAAGGCTTGGTGACCTCGAGGCGCTCGGCAATGGCATCGATGGTGGCGCTCTCGTAGCCTTGCAGGAAGAACAGGTGCGCCGCCTCCTCACGGATGCGCCGGCGCTTGAAGAGTGCGAGCTCTCCTTTCAGGCCCTTGCCGGTAGCCTTGGCCTTGCCGATGGGAACCGGATCAGCGCTCATTGGTGTACTACCCGGCGGCCATAGCGAGCACTGGCAGGACGTCCTCGGCATTCGCAATAACACGCGGATTTGTGCGCGCCCAGAAGTCGTGCATGGTGTTCTCTGCCACCAGCTGGTGATCGGCACCACTAACGCCGACCGCCGCCAGACTGCGGGGCATACCCAGGGCCGCGATAAACTCGTCAGCAATCACCGACGCCTTTTCCTCTGGTCGGCCGAAGGCGCGGCTGATGCGCCGCTGTCTGGCGCCATTTACCGGTTCGTTGAAGGCCAATACCGCAGGGGCCATCACGCAGGAGCAGTAACCGTGCGGGACATCGAAGCTTCCCCCCAGCACGTGCCCGATGGCGTGACTCAGGCCCATAGGCACACCGCCAACGATGGGCACCATCGACTGCCAGGCCCCGACCTGACATTTAAGGCGCGCATCGAGATCGCCCGGATCAGCCTTGACCCGCGGCAGCCCGTCGCTGAGCAGTTCCAGAGCGCTCGCGGCCATGCCGTCGGCGAAGTAGTTGGAAGCCAGGGAGCCCAGCGCTTCCAGCGCGTGATCCACCGCGCGCACGCCAGTCGACAGCCACAGCCATTCCGGTGTGTGCACCGTGAGGGCCGGATCGAGGACCACGGTAACCGGCGCCATCATGCGCTGCTCGAAGCCTTGCTTGAGCTTGAGCGTTTCATCCGTCGCACCGCTCAGGGGGTTGAATTCACCGCCGGAGAGCGTGGTGGGGCAAATAACGGCACGTATGTCCGGGCCGTCAAATTCAGGTTTGACGACCTCTCCATCATCGTTCACGTACATACGAAAAGCATCGAAATCGTCGTGAGTGAGGATGTTGTGCTTCAGACAGATAGTAACGAGTTTGCCGGCGTCGGTTATTGAACCACCGCCAACGGTAACGACCAGATCAGCACGCGCTTCCCGGGCCATAGATGCCGCATCAAGCACGGCGCTTCGCGGCGCGTGAGGAGGCATTCCGTCATAGATCGCAACGACCCTGCTGCCCAGTGCTTGCTGAATCAGGGCAATTTCATCGGTATTGTCCCTGAGGCTCTTGCTCACCATCAGGAACACGCGCTGGGCGCCCATACGATCGGCTTCCTGCACTATCGCGGACGCTGCGCGCTCTCCGATATACACTTTTTCCGTAGAAGTAAGATCCATGAAGCTAGATGAGACCATGGCGAAATCCTTGTGAGCATTATTGTTATGTCGTTGGTACAGGAGACAGAGTAATATCTTGAGCATACCAGTCAAGTGATTATTTTACTCGTTTGCAACAAACCATACTGAGTAGTATCTTTCCGCGAGACCGAAGAATAACAAGAGCATAAGACCAGCCTATGTCGCAGCCACCCGATGACGCTCGAACCTGGGAATCCACCTCCGGCATTCCCCTTAAAAGCCACTATCTACCCGAGGATATTCCCGCCTCGCATCGAAAAAATCTCGGCGCGGCGCCGGGAGAGCCCCCGTTCCACCGCGGCGGCTATGCGACCGGTTACCGGACCAAGCCATGGCGGATCTTTCAGCTCAGCGGTTTTGGCAAGCCAGAAGACGAGAACGAGCGCATTCGTTTTCTTCTGGACCAGGGTGAGACTGGCTTCATCATGGAGCACGATCGAAATACGGCCGACCATCTCTACAACGTGGATCACCCTGAAGTCGTCGCACGCCGGGAGGACGTAGGCCTGACCGGCGCCGTGATGCAGAGTGTCCGCGACATCGACATCTGCATGCGCGACCTCCCCATTGAGACCAGTTACGGTCATGCGGGAGGTGCTGTTGTACAGCACGCCCCCTTTGCACTGGCGGGTTACTGGACCGTGGCGAAGCGCCGCGGCGTCGACCTCGCACGGCTACCGGGTACCGGACAGAGCGATTTCTTCCTCACCTATCTGGGTTGCGTGACCAAGCAGCAGATACCTACGGATGCGGGCCTGCGTCTTAATATGGACATCATGGAATTTTGCGAGGCGCATTTGCCGCGCTGGGTGCCCGTGTCCATTGCCGCCTACAACGGTGCCGATAGCGGTCTTAACGCGCCACAGGAACTCGGTGCGCTGTTTGCGAACGCGGTGGAGTATCTCGAGGCGACAAAACGCCGCGGCAAGATTCCCATTGAGCGTGCCGCGAGGGCCTGCGGTGGTGTCAGCTTCCGTATGTCCATGGACGTCTTCGAGGAGGCCAGTAAACTGCGCGCGGCCCGCCTTATGTGGACGCAGCTACTGCGCGATCGCTACGGTGTGACCGACCCCAAGGTCAGTAATCTGCGTATTCACTGCGTTACCGCTGGTTCGCGCATGACGTATCAGCAACCGATCAACAATATTGTGCGTGGGACGCTGATGGGTCTCGCGGCTGTGCTGGGCGGTGTACAGTCCCTGGGTGTCAGCGGCTACGATGAGGCGCTATCCATACCGTCGGAGCACGCGCACCAGATGTCCGTGCGTATACAGCAGATTCTGCAAGAAGAGACCAATATCCCCGCGGTCACCGATCCCCTGGGTGGGTCTTACTACGTGGAGACCCTCACCGCGGAACTGATTGACCGGGCCTGGGCGTTCTTCGAGGAAATCCAGGATCAGGGCGGTTATCTTGCGGCGCTCGATTCGGGCTGGATGCACCAGAAAGCGGCTGATAACCAGCACCGTGAATTCATGGCACAGGAAGACGGCACCCAGAAAATTATCGGCGTTACCGATCATAAGGATGACATGTCTCCCTTCGAGATCGATGGATTTACCGGGGTCGATGACGCCTTTGACGTCGCGCTGCAGCGACTGAAGGATGTGAAGCGTGAGCGTCACGAAAAGGGTGCTGCTGACGCCATGAGGAATCTTGAGGCAACCTGTCGCTGCGACGACAACATCATGCCGGCCATGATGGCCGCGCTGGAAGCGGAGGTTACGCTCGGTGAAGTCGGTGACATTTATCGAGAGGTGTTCGGCGATTGGGCCACACCGATCCAGACATAAAGGCTTTTGACCATGAGTGATACGGGTAAGAGAATACTGATGGCGAAGACCGGTCTGGATGGTCATTGGCGCGGCCCCACCATTGTGGCGACGGCGCTGAGAGATGCGGGCTTTGAAGTCATCATGATCGGCATGGCCCGATCAGACGAAGTACTGCAGGCTGCGATTGACGAGGACGTCGATCTTGTGGGCCTCAATATTGGTGGCCACATCGATGTAGCGTTGCGCGCGGTGGAGCAGATTCAGACAAACTGCGAGGGGATGCCGTTATTCGCCGGCGGCGTGGTTCCCCCACATGCAAAGCGGCGCCTTGAGGCACTTGGCGTCGAGGTCTATCCCCCCGGGTCCCAGCTTCGCGATATTGTCGATGCGGCCCGGCGCCTCACCGGGATAGCCTGAGCGAAGACCTTGGCCGCCGATTCCCCACTCCCGCTCCCAGCACTACTGGCAAAAGCCCGAGCGGGCGAGCGGCGCGCTCTCGCACGGATGATCAGCGCGATTGAGCGTGGCGAGGGCTTACCTGGCATTCCCTTCACAGGAGCCGACGCAGATAACAGTCTTTGCATCGGAATTACCGGTGCACCCGGCGCGGGCAAATCGACCCTGGTGAGCGAACTCGTCGAGCGACTGCTGGTAGACGCTGACTCTGTCGCAGTGCTCGCCGTTGACCCCTCCTCCCCCATCAGTCGCGGCGCCCTACTCGGCGATCGCGTTCGAATGCAGCGACATGCGACCTCGCCAAGGGTGTTCATTCGCTCAATGGCAACCCGTAGTCACCAGGGTGGCCTCGCCGGTGCGACCCAGGCGTCAAGGCGTCTTCTCCAGTACTGTGGCTGGTCTTTAGTGCTTATAGAGACGGTAGGCGTCGGGCAGGTTGAACTGGATGTAGTGAATACTGCCGACCTTGCTATCGTCGTGTTGAACCCCGGCTGGGGAGACGAGATTCAGGCCAACAAAGCGGGCCTCATGGAGATTGCCGACATTTTCGTGATTAACAAGGCAGACCGGCCGGGTCTCGAAACCACACGCCGCGATATCGACGCGGTGATTGCCAATCGGCCCAAAAATGAACGTCCACCGGTTATTGAGACAGTCGCGTCGGAAGGCCAGGGTATCGACGAACTCTCTGCCGCAATCAGTTCGGTGCACGGCGCCCTGCGCGCGTCTGGGGAACTGCAGCGTAGACGCCAGGGGCAACTGCAGATGGAGCTATCGCAACAGTTGCGACGACGTTTTTCGTCCGCGTTGAATGAACACCGAAAGAGCGACGCGTTCAGGACACAGATTGCCGCATTGGTCGCTGGTGAGGGCAACATGGAAATGGCCGCGGATCAGCTGATTGTAGAGCTTCTCGATTCGATGCAGGACTGAGCATGGCAAAATTGTGATTCATGCCCCTATGGGAGGTTGAAAAAACGAGAGGCTTCCCGACACAGCACTTTCCTATTGATCGTCTTCTTCTATCTCAGTCTGACCGAAATCTTTGTCCATTGCTTCATCTACATACTTTCTTTCAATATGTTCCTTGAGATTTGGATAGTGATCAAGCAAATGATGAAAATCCGATGTGTCAAAAATTAACAGCTGCGCCTTGGACGTCACCGTATAATTTGCATGAAAGGTTGTTCTTTCAATAAAAGAGCTTTTGCTCCAAAAAAAGCCCCCTTTTTAAGATGAACCTCACCTTCCTCGTTCCGCCGCCTGACAGCACCGGATAAAACCAGGAATAATTTGTCTGCCTCCTGACCCTCCTAGGCGATCGGTCGCCCAGCTTCCACGACCTGGGAGCTTAGCCTTTTGGCGATAGTATTAATCAAATTTGCCTCCAGGCCATTGAACAGCGGTACATTGGCAACCAGGGCCTAGCGGACTACAAACTCCCTACGGTGGATCTCATTAGCAAACCCGGATGCAATTATGCCAATAGGCA
>JBLIIW010000165.1:0-8860 GCA_047635315.1 Halieaceae bacterium
AATGTCAAAAGTGGTGTTTGGGCACCTGAACCAGGCGGCGACCTAGTCAACTACTTTCACCTCGATTCCGCCTTTGAATTTCACCCCGGTAATGACCTGAGACAGATAGTTGAATCCGCGTAGGCGCCGCCAGGTTTCCTGCGCACACATACCCAAGTTGAACATCATATGCAGCATCCCATCTCGGGTCAGGCAGCCCTTGGATCGCTTGGCCTCCGGACCAACCTGGACCTCCAGGGAGGCACCCGTTTCACCGGTGGAAACGCCCTTCAGGTACAGCCAGGGCAGTACTGCCTCCAAAGGCTGTGTCTTCCGGACGTATGGCCGCATCCTCATTAGCGGGACTCTGAAGCTGATTCATACACTGAAATACAAAACCGGAGAATCATCACGATGACGCCACACGATCGATCTTTGCCGGCAGTAGCTTTCTGGCGTATCTGCATGCTGCGCTTTTTTTTTTACTTACTCACAGCGGTCGTAATTAGCACGTTCGTATGGCAACAGTTATTGTTTGAATCTGAACAGTGGCCTGCTGTGCGAGGCATTGCGAAGTCGATGATTGGAGCAGTTGGCTTGCTCTGTTTTATCGGCGTTTTTCATCCACTCAAAATGTTACCGTTGATGATATTCGAGATACTGTGGAAAACTCTCTGGCTTGGAATCATCGCGTTGCCAGCCTGGCTAAATGATCGCTGGACTGATGGTATCGACTCCGTTTTCTTTGACTGTATTGGGGTTTTCGTCGTTTATGCAGTCATCCCCTGGCGTTATGTGTGGGCAAGATTTGTCAAACAATCCTATGAACCTTGGAGCTATGGCGCTCATATAGCTTCTGAGAAAAAATGATGCTTTGACGCCTGCTCTTGGCCAACTGCTATCCTGCTCACCACTGATTCCATTCATCAGCCAATGACCGCCCTGAGGTGGCTCCAGCCTGTCAGCCCCAAAAACTGCTTTCGCACCTATTTCTAGACGTTCGCTCCAGTCTAGTACAGTGACTGCTGCCGACCCAATGCAAACGCTCAATCAGACGGAGCCCCCAATGCTACAACTCCCGGCCATTCTCGCGCTTTCGCTGGTGACTTTCATCGGTGCCTCCTGGTCCATGGGGGCTACCAAGCGCCTCGAATCAGCAGCCTCTCCGCTTTCCGTTCAACTGCAGAGCCTTGTGGAACAGGCCCAGCTGCCTGGCGCGATCGCTATCGTCGAGCGCGATGGCGTACAGCTGCATACAGCCCTCGTCGGCTGGCAGGACGTGGAAGCGTCAATACCACTGCGTGAGGACTCAATATTCCGCCTCTATTCGATGTCGAAGCCCGTAACCAGCGTCGCGATCATGATGCTGGTAGAGCAAGGCAAACTGTCGCTCCATGAAGCAGCGGCAACGTACCTGCCTGAATTCGAAGACATGCACGTTTACGTTTCGGGTGAAGTAGAGGACATGGTCACGGAGCCGACGCGACGTCCGATCACTATCCGCGATTTGCTGCTGCACAACTCGGGTATTGCCTACCATTTCACGGGAAGCACAACGGTGCATCGTTATTACCGCAAATATGGCGTTATGCGCGATACGCCAGTCGGACGGTCACCGGAGGATGGTGAACCTGCGCGCTCCCTGGATGAACTTGTGCGCCGAATTGGCGTAGCGCCGCTGCTCCATCAACCCGGTTCGGGCTTTCACTATTCCTATTCCACTACGGTTTTGGGCGCTGTCATCGAGCGCGTTACAGGCGAGCGTCTTTCCACTGCATTGCGCACAATGCTGTTTGACCCACTGGGAATGCGTGACACGAGCTTCGTCATCGGTGACGATCATTTGGCGAGGCTTACGACACTGTATGAGGCCAGCCCCATCGGCATCAAGCCGATTGAATCACCCGAGGAATCTGACTACCGCGACAACGCGCGACTACTGGACGGCGGTGGCGGGATCGCGTCGACGGCCGGGGACTATTTGCGCTTCTTGCGGATGTTGGCCAACGGCGGCCAACTCGCCGGCCGACGCTACCTGAGCGAGACCTCGGTCCGGGATATGTTCACGGATCACATAAGGATTCCGGGACGCGGCCCAACGAGTACGGCATTCGGCTACGGATTTTCCATTGGAGATCAATCCGCCGAGGAGAGAGGCAGACAACCCGCCGGTACGGTAGGCTGGTCGGGCTCTGGGAATACCTTCTTTTTTATTAATCCCGAGTCCGGGTTAATCAGTCTGTTCATGACTCATGAGCTAACGCCGGGGAAATACGCGACTCGCGGCGCAGAGTTTCGTCAAATTATGACTCGAGTGAGCCGCGGGGCAGACCAAAAGGTAGGGCCAAAGACCCCAGCTTTCCGATGAGGTGCTCGTGTGTATAAGCGGCTTTTTTTCTTTGGCTTGCTGGGACCGCTGTCGATCCTCGCGCTTTCGACGGCCAGCAATGCAAAGGTTGTGGTGGGTGACCCGAGCGTGCCTTGCGCTGAAGATCCCGCCTGCATGAACCGGCTGCACCCCGATATTCCGATGGTGGCGACGGCCGACCCGGGGGAAAACATTGTATTCAACGGTCGCGACGCCTTCGACCTGTCCCTCGATCCAGATGAGTTTTCCAGTGCCCCTGCCCTACCCCGAGAGGGTACAGGCATCGTCCACGCGCTTAGCGGCCCAGCATACATCAAGGGAGCCCGGTCGGGCGACGTGCTGGCGGTCAAGATTGAATCGCTCAAGCCGGCCGACGTGGGCTGGACCGAATCCGGGCCGTTCGGCTTCGCGGGCGACCAGTTTGGCCAGGAAGAACGTTTTATTGTCTGGCGTATTGACGCGAACTACGCAGTGAGCGATGCGCTGCCTGGCGTGCGCATTCTAAACGCGAGTTTCCCGGGTGTGGTAACGACACTGCCGGGTAAGCGACTCCTTGCGGAGGTTCTCAAACGCGAGGGTCAGTTGCTGGATATAGGTGGGGCAGGGTTGCCTCTCGATCCGAACGAGGCACAGCCGTCAGCACTGTGCGGGCCCTTCCAAGGTCCTCGCGATACCGTCGGAGCGGTTCTATGCCGTGACTGGTTTTCCACTGAAGGGGGCGGGAACAGTGCCAGCGAATCTTGCCTACCTCGGCTCAGATCGCATTGCCGGCCTTAGCAACCTCTCAGCGGATATCAACCTTGCCGCGCGTAACGCGCTCGCCGCCATGATTGATTACATCGTGTCTGAGTACGGTTACGACCGCGCACAGGCCTACATGATTGCCAGCGTGGCGGTCGACATGCGCATTGGGCAGTTGGTCGACGTTCCGAATGTTGGCGTAACCGCCATCTTACCGTTAGATATCTTCGTTGATGAGATGAAATGACCGCTCGGGGTTGCGGCCATCAACGCCAGTACGACCGGGGGAACCCTTCTAGGCGATCACAGGTGTAGAACTCACTCGAAGTCGTGGCTAAAACAATTATGGGCGAATGACAGCCTCGGCCGACGGCGACCACTCACGGGCCCGCTGGTGACCGTCTGCTTTCCCGTTAGCGGTCGTTGACGGTGCGATGTGCTGGACTACCGGTTCCGACTCGCTGAAGTCCTTCAAGCCCAAGGATGGCTCTGGGGATGACGATGACGGAGAGAACTTCCATGGCCAAAAACGCAGCAATGACACGTATGCATCGACGACCGATACGGCGTCGCGCCTGTATCGCAAGGGGCCAGGCAAAGACGCCAAGCTCGGCTTCACAGGTCACATACTGACAGAGAACCGAAACGGGTCGAATAACCATTTGGCTGGATGAAGAACTACGGCGTGCTGCGCAAACTCCGCCACCGGGGACGGGATAATATGGATTGGCTGTTTCGCCTGACGGCGACCGCGTACACTATGGCGCGACTAAAGGGCTTGATGACGAGATCGGGGGATTAGGAACGGGCATGGTGCGCATGTTGGGCCGAAACAGCGTCTACAGGACGCTTCATGGTCTTGTTCGAGACCTGGCGCCCAGGCGAGGCGCTCGAGCATCCGAAATCACCTGGATGTTCAGGGATCAGAAATCTTCGATCAGCGATGCGCAATCAGGCTACAACCGTAGAATTTCCACAGGCTGCGTGTAGCGAGACAGAATATTTCCTACTCCACTCAACGTACCCCTTACGATTCAGACCTTTTTACTAACCCAATGGAGTGCTGCCATGATCGCATCCGATAATTCCTTCAACACCAAATCCACGCTGGAGGTGCACGGCAAATCCTATCGCTACTATGCCATTAACGGCGGCCAACTGAGCACCCGGGAAGCCATCAACAGATTGCCGGTGTGCAGCAAAATACTTCTGGAGAACCTGCTGCGGCACGAAGACGGCGTCAATTGCACGCGCGATGACATCACGGCACTGGCCAGCAGTGCCGGGTGCGGGAGCGATCAGGAGATTGCATATCATCCTGCACGGGTACTGATGCAGGACTTCACCGGGGTTCCAGCCGTTGTAGATCTGTCAGCCATGCGCGACGCCCTGGTCAAGCTCGGTATCGATCCCCAGTTGATCAACCCGCTATTACCGGTGGACCTGGTGATCGACCACTCTGTCAGTATTGATCAGTTCGCCAGTGCCAACGCCTTCGATGACAATGTGGCTATGGAAATGCAGCGTAACCACGAGCGCTACCAGTTCCTCAAATGGGGGCAGGGAGCGCTTGAGAATTTTCGGGTGGTCCCTCCGGGCACCGGTATTTGCCACCAGGTAAACTTGGAGTACCTGGCGAAAACGATCTGGCACCAGGTCACCGACGACGGCATCCTCGCCTATCCAGACACCCTGGTAGGCACTGACAGCCACACCACCATGATCAATGGCCTGGGTGTGCTCGGCTGGGGCGTTGGCGGGATCGAGGCGGAGGCCGCTATGCTGGGGCAGCCCATATCGATGCTGATTCCTGATGTGGTTGGTTTCGAACTGAGCGGCAAACTGCAAGAAGGTATCACCGCCACCGACCTGGTGCTGATGGTCGTGCAGATGCTGCGCGAACACGGGGTTGTTGGCAAGTTTGTGGAATTTCATGGCTCTGGCCTGGAACAATTACCACTGGCGGACCGGGCCACCATAGCCAATATGGCCCCGGAGTATGGGGCCACCTGTGGTTTCTTCCCCGTGGACGCCCAAACCCTTACCTATCTCAGGCTCAGCGGTCGCGACGAGGAGACCATCGCGCTGGTAGAGGCCTACTGCAGAGCACAGGGCATGTGGCGCGACGAGAACTACCAGACCCCGGACTTTGTCGCCAACCTGCAACTGGATATGTCCACGGTGGAACCCAACCTGGCGGGGCCCAAGCGTCCACAGGATCGCGTGCCCGTACGATCACTGGCCAGCGCCATCGACCAATTTATCGAACTGGACGGCAAGGCTGAACAACTGCAAACCGGCTACCCATTGGCCGATAGCGTAGAGGACATGCACCACGGTGACGTGGTAATCGCTGCGATCACTTCCTGCACCAATACCTCCAACCCGGCGGTTATGATCGGCGCCGGGCTGCTAGCCAAAAAAGCCATCGCTCGCGGCCTGCAACGCAAGCCCTGGGTAAAGTCCTCCCTGGCGCCCGGCTCCAAAGTTGTCACCGAATATCTGAACAAAGCGGGCCTCCAGGAGCCCCTTGATACGCTCGGCTTCAATCTGGTGGGTTATGGTTGCACCACCTGTATCGGTAATTCCGGCCCCTTACCTGAGCCGGTCGCGCAGACCATCGCAGCAAACGACCTGGTCGTCTGCGCGGTACTGTCCGGTAACCGCAATTTCGAAGGCCGCATCCACCCACTGGTAAAGGCCAATTGGCTGGCATCTCCCCCGCTGGTGGTCGCTTACGCCCTGGCCGGCACCACCCGCATCGACCTGAGCCAGGAACCGCTGGGCCATGACCCACAGGGTGCCCCGGTCTACCTGAAGGACATCTGGCCGAGCAATGCTGAAATCGCGGAGTTGATACAAACTGTAGATAACAGCATGTTCGAGCGACAATACGCGGCCGTTTTCGAGGGTGACCAGAGCTGGAAGTCGATCGACAGTGGTAGTGGTTCAACTTACGCATTTTCGCCGAGCTCTACCTATATCCAATTGCCGCCGTTCTTCGACGAACAGTACAGCGGTAATAAGGCCAATGTCATGGGAGCCCCGATCCTGGCCATGTTGGGCGACTCGGTAACCACAGACCATATCTCGCCGGCCGGCTCTATTGCATCCGACAGTCCAGCCGCCCAGTTCCTGCGCGAAGCCGGCGTGCCCGAAGCAGAGTTCAACTCCTACGGTTCCCGGCGGGGCAACCACCAGGTCATGATGCGCGGCACCTTTGGGAATATCCGCATTCGCAACGAGATGACACCCGCGCTGGAAGGTGGCTATACCCGCTTGCAGGGGGAATCCGAGCCGATGTTTATTTACGATGCGGCGATGGTATACCAGCAAAGAAAGCTGAGCACTGTCGTCGTCGCAGGCAAGGAATACGGAACCGGATCCAGTCGGGACTGGGCGGCCAAGGGTACCCTGCTGTTGGGGGTGAAGGCTGTCATCGTCGAGAGTTTCGAGCGCATTCACCGCTCCAACCTCGTGGGTATGGGCGTACTGCCGCTACAATTTATGCCCGGGGAAAGTCGCCAGACGCTGGAACTTGGCGGTGACGAGCTTTTCGACATACTCGACCTCGAGGACAAATTATCGGCCAAGCAGCTTCTATCCGCGGTGGTCCATTATCCCGACGGAAGCAGCCGCAACATCAAGTTACAGTCGCGGCTTGATACGGCGGTGGAAGTCGAGTATTACCGCGCGGGCGGCGTCCTTACTTACGTGCTCAAGCGCATTGCAGGGCTGAAATGAGGGGAGCTACACTGTGCAGAAATCACGCATCGAGCAAGACAGTCTTGGTGAAATAGAAGTCCCTGTGGCGGCACTGTATGGGGCTCAGACCCAACGGGCAGTGAACAACTTCCGAATCAGTGACACACGGCTCCCCGACACTTTTATCCGCAGCCTTGGCCTGATCAAAGCCGCCGCTGCGCAGGCTAACGCAGAACTGGGTATCTTACAGCCCGATATGGCCACTGCTATTGCGGACGCGGCGATGAAAATCGCGGCGGGAGAACATCGTGAGCAGTTTCCCGTAGACATATTCCAAACGGGATCGGGCACCAGCAGCAACATGAACGCCAACGAAGTTATTGCGAACCTTGCCTCGCGCGCACTGGGGCAAACAGTGCACCCGAATGATCACGTAAATTGCAGCCAAAGCAGTAATGATGTCATTCCTACCGCGATTCATGTGAGCGCCGAATTGGCGCTGGCCAACTCGCTGATACCTGCGCTGGAAAAGCTGCAAAGCACCATAGCCGCGCGCGAGGCAGGCCTGGGTGCGGTGATAAAAACCGGGCGCACACATCTCATGGATGCAATGCCTCTCACTCTTGCCCAGGAACTCTCTGGCTGGCGTGCTCAATTAGCGCAATCTGGAAGACGTATCACGGGCCTTCGAGATGACTTACGGGAACTGGCCCAGGGCGGCACCGCGGTAGGTACTGGCGTGAATGCCGACCCCGCCTTTGCCGCGCTGTTCTGCGCGAATATATCCCGCACTAGTGGTCACAAGTTCAGCGTAGCCCAAAACTATTTTGCCGCCATCAGCAGCCAGGACACCGCGGTCGCCCTGTCAGGTCAGTTGCGCACCATGGCGGTAGCACTGATGAAGATCGCCAATGATCTGCGCTGGATGAACAGTGGGCCGCTGGCGGGGCTCGCTGAAATCAGTCTCAAACCGCTGCAGCCAGGTAGCAGCATTATGCCCGGCAAGGTCAATCCGGTTATACCAGAAGCCGTGGCCATGGCTGCCGCCCAGGTAATGGGCAACGATGCCACCATTACCCTGGCAGGTCAGTCGGGAAACTTCCAACTCAACGTAATGCTGCCATTGATAGCGTATAACCTGCACCAGAGTATTTCCTTGCTGTCCAATAGCTGCACCGCCCTGTCAGAAAACTGCATAGCCGATTTTGAGGTACTGACGAAAAATATCGAAGCTAATCTGGCACGCAACCCCATTCTGGTTACTGCACTAAACCGTGAAATTGGCTATACCCGCGCCGCGGAGATTGCCAAACAGGCCTACCAGCAGAACCGTCCCATTTTGGATGTGGCGCTGGAGATGACAGATCTGGATGCCACTGCCCTGGTGTCCTTGCTTGATCCGGCGAACCTTGTCTAATAATAAACACTCATTGGTCGGGCACAAACCACCGCTGAAGCCAGGCGACATCCGGGCGATCCGCATACACCTGGGATATTTGGGGTCAGAGTAAAAACCAATCATTCCGCCCCCCGGTCTCCAGGCGTCTGGTCGCTCCAGTATTCCGAGAGCCTTACCCAGGGTGGTATGTTCTTCGCTGACAATGACACTGGCGACAGCCTCAACAGCGGAAATCGATTCCTTAATCGAGTTCCGATAGTCGGGCATGTCTCGATCGTTCATAAGAGACAGTGCAGTCTGTAAATGCACTCGAGCGCCGCCGAACCTGTCGGTCGATTCGATGGAATTTTCCACGGCCTGAATCTCCGCATCCAACGTTATCTCGCAAAGCTGGCCGTCGATGAACCTGTATGCAGAGCTTTCTTTTTACAGGTATAGGTTGCACAGGCTGGTGTACTTCGTCCGCGTGCCGGGATGAACCAAAGGGCAAACCGCAAACGCTTCGACCAAATCCAGAGTGGCATGCTACGGGCATTCGGCGATTACGGCTTCCAGCATGCCCATGAGCTCGCTGACGTCCCTGGGTATTTCATCCGTGGGTAGTTTAAAGAAATTGCGATAGAGGTGCGTTTGCACCGAAACTGCAGTTTTTTTTAAGAAATTTTCGG
>JBLIIW010000166.1:0-8844 GCA_047635315.1 Halieaceae bacterium
TCCGTACCGTCCCTCAGGCGTACGCCGCTCTTCGTCAGATGATCAATCTCTCCGGTGATCACCTGGGCCTTGCCGGCGCGCAACGACTTGAACAGGTCGCTGTCCGGCACCAGGCAGAGGCGCTGATCCCAGGGGTCATAGCGGGGCGTGAAATCGGCAATGTCGGCGCTACCGGCCAACTCCTTTGCGGTACGCTTGAGGAGCATCTCGCGCATCTTTTGCGGCTGCTTGCGAGAGCGCTGGTAGACCCACTCCTGAAGCCGGGTGTTTTTCCAGCGGGTGATGCGATAAGCGAGATCCAGAGGCAGGATCGCCCGCAGCAGATTGGCGAGCCGGTCGCGCGCCGGTCTGGAGACCACCCAGGTCGGTGACCGCTGCAGCATCAGCACCTCTTTCGCCTCCTCCGCCAGCGCCGGCAGCAGGGTCATGGCGGTGGCTCCAGAGCCGATCACCAACACACGCTTGTTCCGATAGTCGAGGGACTCCGGCCAGAATTGTGGATGCACGAAGGTCCCGGCAAAGTCATCGCGACCGGGAAAATCGGGCTGATGGCCGCGCTGGTAATTGTAATAGCCCGCGCACATCATGAGAAAGCGGCTGTACAGCTGCCGCGTTTCACCGCTGGGTCCATCGCGCACAGACAGCTCCCAGCACTGCCGGCTGCTGCTCCAGTTGGCGGCCTGCAACTGCTGCTCATAGCGGATGAACTGGTCAATTCCTCGCTCGCGCGCGGTTTCGCGCAGATAGTGCAGGATCGACGGACCGTCGGCGATCGCCTTTTCATCCTCCCAGGGTTTGAAGTTGTAACCCAGGGTGTGCATATCACTATCCGAACGGATTCCCGGATAACGAAACAGGTCCCAGGTGCCGCCGCTGCGTTCACGGCTCTCGAGAATCAGCAGGCGCTTGTCCGGGCAGGCGCTGCGCAGGTGACAGGCGGTGCCGATCCCCGATAAGCCGGCACCGACGACGATAACGTCAAGAATATCCTGCATTCCGATTGCTCCCTATTCGTTTGATTGCCGCTGCGCCCAACTGGCGCGCGCTGCGGTGCGCACCCAAGCGCCGTCAGTCGCCTCGCGGATTGCGGCCTCGCGCTGCGGCAATGCGCAGACGCAAAGCATTCAGCTTGATAAAGCCCTCGGCGTCGGCCTGGTTGTAGGCGCCCGCATCTTCCTCAAAAGTGGCAATGCTGGCATCGAAGAGACTGTCTTCGGAACTACGGCCCACAACACTGACCGAGCCCTTGTAAAGCTTCAGCCGCACACGCCCATTAACCACCGACTGCGACTGGTCTATCGATGCCTGCAGCATCAGTCGCTCCGGTGACCACCAGTAGCCGTTATAGATCAGATTGGCGTAGCGCGGCATCAATTCGTCCTTGAGATGCGCCACTTCACGATCCAGGGTAATAGACTCCATGGCTCGGTGTGCCTTGAGCATGATGGTGCCCCCGGGGGTTTCGTAGCAGCCCCTGGCCTTCATACCTACATAGCGATTTTCAACAATATCCGCCCGGCCAATGCCATTGGCGCCCCCCACCCGGTTGAGCTCCGCCAGCACCACCGCCGGGGTCATCGCCGCGCCGTCAATGGCCACAATATCGCCAGCGCAAAAGTCCAGCTCGATGAACGTGGCCACATCCGGTGCGGTTTCAGGGCTCACACTCCAGCGCCACATGGACTCCTCAGCCTCGCTCCAGGGGTCCTCCAGCACACCGCCCTCGTAGGAGATGTGCAGCAGGTTGGCGTCCATGGAATAAGGCGACTTTTTGCCAGCCGTAGCGAAATCCACAGGTATATCCCGCTCCCGACAGTAGTCCATCAGCGACTCACGAGAGCTGAGGTCCCACTCGCGCCAGGGCGCAATTACCCGGATACCTGGCATCAGCGCATAGGCGCCCAGCTCGAAACGCACCTGGTCATTGCCCTTCCCCGTGGCACCGTGGGAGATGGCATCGGCGCCGGTTTCCGCAGCGATATCGACCAGGCGCTTGGCGATCAACGGCCGCGCGATGGACGTGCCCAACAGGTATTCACCCTCGTAAATGGTATTGGCACGGAACATCGGATACACGAAATCACGCACAAACTCCTCGCGCAGATCCTCGATGTAAATTTCCTTGACGCCCAGCGCCACGGCTTTGGCCCGGGCCGGCTCCACCTCTTCGCCCTGGCCGATATCTGCCGTGAAAGTCACTACCTCGCAGTCATAACGATCCTGCAACCAGCGCACGATAACCGACGTATCCAGACCGCCGGAATAAGCCAGCACCACCTTATTGATTGCCGTCATAACTTCTCCCTGTAAAAGCGCGCAAGTCTACCTCCGGGACAGGGGTCTGCACAGGGAGTGAACGCGTTAGTTTTGTTGCGCGGCCTGCTTTGCGGTAGCATCCGGGTCCTTTCCGCATGACCCTTAATCCATGGACACCCTTAGTATCGCCCGCCCCGATGACTGGCACACCCACCTGCGTGATGGTGAGGCACTGACCAATACCTGCGCCCATATGGCCCGCTACATGGGCCGGGCCATTGTGATGCCCAACCTCGTCGCACCGGTAACTACCGTGCGCCTGGCAGCGGAGTACCGGCAGCGCCTGTTGCGCGCCATGCCGCAGGCAACACGACAGTTCGATCCACTGATGACCCTTTACCTCACCGACGAAACCACTGCGCAAGACATCCAGCAGGCCGCTGACACAAGCTGGCTCGCGGGCGTAAAACTGTATCCCGCTGGCGCCACAACCAATTCTGCCGCCGGGGTGAATTCACTGGAAGCGCTCTATCCGGTGCTGGAACACATGCAGAAACTGGCTCTTCCCCTACTCGTGCACGGCGAGGTCACCGACGCGGAGGTGGATATCTTCGATCGGGAAGCCGTATTTATCGAGCGACATCTGGCCCCCATCGCGGAGCGCTTTCCGGCGCTGCGAATTGTCCTCGAACACATCACCACCAGTGAGGCGGTCGCATTTGTCGCCGAGAGCAGTGCGCGTATCGGCGCCACCATCACCGCCCATCACCTGCTCCTGAACCGCAACGATATGCTGGTCGGGGGTATCCGTCCCCATTACTACTGCCTGCCGATTCTGAAACGCCGACTACATCAGGAAGCTCTGCGGGGCGCCGCCACAGGCGGCGACCCGAGCTTTTTCCTCGGCACGGATTCGGCACCCCACCTACAGTCTGACAAGGAATCTGCCTGCGGCTGCGCGGGTGTCTATTCGGCGCACGCGGCGATCGAATTCTACGCACAGGTATTTGATGAAATGGATGCACTAGAGCGACTTGAGGACTTCGCCTCGCGGCACGGCCCGGCCTTCTACGGCCTGCCGGTCAACGCCGAGCAAATACGGCTGCAGCGCGTCGAGTGGCAGGTTCCAGACAGCCTGGCGCTGGGCAGCGAACGCCTGGTGCCCCTGCGCGCCGGCGAGTGGCTACAGTGGCAGGTCATCGACGACGGCGAGGCCTGATCCAACATGGCTATTTACCAGCGTTTTCGCGGTTTTTTACCGGTCATTATCGACATGGAGACTGGCGGCTTCTCGTCGGCAACGGATGCGATCCTTGAAGTCGGCGCATCCATCGTGCGCATGGATGACTCCGGGGAACTGTCAGTACACGAAACCCACGGTTTCAACGTTGCGCCCTTTGCCGGTGCCAACATCGAGCAGTCCGCCCTCGATTTCACCGGCATCGACCCGTACCACCCCTTCCGCGAGGCGGACTCAGAAGAGCACGTGCTCGCAGAACTGTTCCGTATCGTACGCAAGGAGATCCGCGACCAAAATTGCACCCGCGCCATTCTCGTAGGCCATAACGCCCATTTTGACGCGGGGTTCCTCAACGCGGCGGTTGAGCGCTGTGAGATAAAGCGCAACCCCTTCCACCCCTTCTCGAATTTCGACACAGCAACGCTCGCCGGGCTCGCCTACGGGCAGACGGTACTGGCCAAAAGCTGCCTTGAGGCGGGTATCAGTTTTGACAATGAGCAGGCGCACTCCGCCGCCTATGACGCGGCCCGCACCGCCGAACTGTTTTGTGCGATCGTCAATCGTTGGCAAACTCTCGGTGGCTGGTCGCCACCCCCAGCAGAGGCCGACCCCGACGCCGAATACCGGTGAAGCGGTGTTAGTCCTGACCGCTCAGAGCGTTAAGCAACAGATCGAGCTCGCCCATAAGCTCTTCAATAACATCGATGGCCAATAATTCAGCCTTCAGCCTTTCGTCCAGCGGCAGCAGTTGTAGCAGCGCGTAGGCCACCTGCCAGGCGTCGCCTTGATCCACCGACAGGCCCATGCGCTGTACGTGGGGATGCGCCTCCAGGCCAACAAGTACCGCGAGTAAGGACTCCCAGTCATCGATCATGGGAGTTGCATCCGGGGCCGGGAGCAACTCCACCTCGGCGTACATCAGGCCATTGTCGGCGCGCCGACACTGCAGGGGCCTAAAGCGTTGCTCACCGGCAACCGTGATGCCCAGCAGGCCGTTATCGAGCTGATCCCAATCGACTATCTTTGCAACGCTGCCCACCGGCGCAAGCACGGGCAGGTCTTGGGAACCTACCTCGGCACCGCGCTTAATCAGGATGATGCCGAATCCCTCGCCACTGCGCATGGACGACTTCACCAGATCGAGGTAGCGCTGCTCAAAAATCTGCAAGGGCATGCGCCCGAAAGGCGCCAGCACTGCAGACAGGGGAAACAGCGTCAACGCAGTCATCGCCCGGGCCCCAGGGGCCGGAATACCAAAATCAGGCGCGGCAGTAGAAGCAGGGCCCCAATGACCGCCGCGCTCATGGCCAACACAGTCAGCACGCCAAAATAGATACTCGGCTTGAAGTTCGAAAGCGTCAACGTGCTGAAGCCAATGACCAGTGTCAGGGTCGTGTAATACATGGCCCGGCCAATACTCCCATGACAGCGGTACATAGTTGCCAGATAATCCCGATCCTGTGGAAACTCGCGTTTAAAGCGATGCACATAGTGAATGCAGTTGTCCACGCCGATACCAACCACAATTGCCGCAATCGTGATGGTCATGATATCCAGCGGAATACCGACCAGACCCATAATGCCCAGTACCAGGCCCGCGGCCAGGATATTGGGCGCAAGAGCGATTAGCGCCAGGGAAAGGGAACGGAACAGCAGCCAGAACATCAGCAAAATCACAGCGAAAACGGCGCCTAGGGTCATTATCTGTGAGGCAAAAAGACTCTGCAGTACATTGTTGTACATAACCAGCATACCGGTGAAACGCATCTGCCCGGGGTCGAGCTGACCAGCATCGATAAGCTCCTGCTCGAGATTTCTCAGGAACTGGGCGCGACGCAGATTGCGGCTGGTTTCCTTCACTCGCACGGTGATGCGCGCCTCGTCCTTCGCACGGTCAAAGTAGGGATCAACCAGCTGTAAGCGCACATCCTCAGGCAGGGCATTCTGCGCAAGCGCCAGCTCCACACCCCCTATATCATCCCCCAGTAGCAGACGAATCAACTCGAAGGTGGTCGAAAGCGACTGCACCTTCCCCGCTTCCTCATGCGCGTCCACCGTGTCATGCAGGCGATCGATCAGGCGCATGCCCTCCAAGCTGAACCAGAACCCCGGCGCGGCGCCCTGGCCCCCGGCTGACGGCTGATCGGCTCCCAGCGGCCCTTCCGCGACAAACGGGTCATCTGCAAAAGAGTCGTCGGCAAAAGGATCGTCGGCAAAACCATCCTCGGCAAATGGATCGTCAAAAGCGGGATCTTCAGAGAACGCCTCCCTCCCCAGGCCATCGAGCTCAAATGGATCAACCTCTTCCGTGGACCCGGAACCGGGCTCCAGCCCCGGCAGGGGGGCGGAGCGGTCCGGCGCAGCAATAATAATGTCCAGGGGAATGGTGCCCCCGAGCCGCGAATCAAGGAGCTCCATCCCCTGATAGATCTCCGTAGTTTCCTTAAAGTAATCGATAAAACGGTTCTCTACCTGTAGCCGGGAGATACCGACAGCAACCAGCACCGACAGCGCCGCGCTTAGCCACAACACGCTGGTGCCGTGGTGGTCGGCAATGCGGGCGAAGCGCAAGGTAAAGGGCGGCGCCACATCGGCATCTGGCGGTACGCTATCGGCCGGCCAGAGCAGCATTAGCGCAGGCACAAAACTGAAGGAGACGAGCAGCGCGATACTAATGCCGACGGTCATCATCCAGCCAAAATCAATAACCGGCTGCAGCCCCGAAACCACCAGCGACACAAAAGCCACCATCGTGGTCACACCCGTATAAATACAGGGCACGGCCATAAGATGCATGGTGTCGCGCACCCGGTCATAGAGCGCGCCCTCCGGCTCCCGGCGATGCAGCTCGCGATAGCGCACCACCAGATGAATAGCGATGGCCAGAGCGACAATCAACAATACGGCGACTACGTTCGAGGAGATGACCGTCATACGCCAATCCAGAAAACCAAGAATACCCAGGGTGTAGGCGACCCCGAGGGCACAGCTTGCGAGGGGAATCACCACCCATTTCAGGCGCCGGAAAATCACCGCAAGTACCAGCACCATCATCAGGAGAATGGCGCTTCCAAACAGCAGCAGATCACTGCGCACGAAGGCGACCATGTCCGCGGCAATCATCGGCAGGCCACCGACGAAAATACCGGCGTACTCACGATAGGGAGACACCGCCTCACGCACCTGCGCTACCAGCGCGCTCTGGGCCTCGAGCTGCTCAGCGCTGCGCAGCTTCACGGCCCGCTCCGCCTCCTGCAAAGCGGCTCTCTGCGTTGCATCCAGACCACCCTTCCGGGCCAGCTGCCGGAGCTCCTCGCGACGGCGCAGCTGCTCACTGTCCGCATCGTTGCGCGCCAGATTCACCTGTAGCGCAGTAACTTGACCGTCGGGGCTGACCAGCAGGTTGCTGTACAGCGGGCCCTGTGTGAATTCCTCCAGCGCCTGAACGCGGTCGACCCCCGCATCGCGCAGGGAAGGCAGCGGCTCACCAGAGGTCACTTGCCCCAGTGTGACCGGCGGGCTCTGCAGAAGCGGGACGTCCAGCACCGTGACCACCGACGCAACGCCAGGCAGGGCGCGAAGTTCATCGGCCAGTTCTGAGAGTGGTCCCAGGGAGGCCTCATCGAGCAGTGCTACCGCCGGACGCCAGGTGATAACGATGAACTCCTGAGCCGCGTAGCGGCGGCTGACCTCACGAAAGTACTCAAGGGCAGGGTCGCCCTGCAGCAGCAGGGAATCTGCGGAGGCGTCGATACGAATCTTCGGGAACTGCGCGAGAGACAGAATCAGCAACAGCGCAAGCACTGCCAAAACCGGCAAGGGCCTGCGCAATACCAGGCGTTCGTAGAAAGACAACATGAACTGCACCTCTAATGCGTTGGGTCGAGAGCCTCAAGGAGGCGCTGATGAACACCGCCGAAACTTCCGTTACTCATAACGATGATGTCGTCACCACTTTGTGCAGTGGCCACTACCTGCCTCACCAGCTCAGCAAGATCTGAACAGAGCTCTGCGGGAGGGCCGCTGGCATCGATCACGGCGCCCAGGGACCAGTCCAGTCCCGGTGGCTGATACCAGAACACCCGATCAGCAGCTACTGTCGATGCGGCCAATGCATCTGCATGCTGACCCATACGCATGGTGTTCGAACGCGGTTCGATCACGGCGATCAATTCGCGACGACCCCCGGCTCCCCGCAGGGCCCCAAGGGTACTGGCGATGGCCGTGGGATGGTGGGCGAAGTCATCAAAAACACGCACCCCAGCAACCTCCCCAAGCAGTTCAAGACGGCGTTTTACACCACTGAAACTGCGCAGGGCAGCGACAGCATCGGCGACCGGCACGCCCGCATGCGCACTCGCGGCCACGGCCGCCAGCGCGTTAGCCACGTTGTGATGACCGCGCTGAGGCCATTGCAGCGGGTAGTGTTTCCCGCGCGGGTCGCGCAGCGTCCACGCTTCGCCCTGGTCGCGGATGGACTCCGCAGCCCAGTCAGCAGACTCCGCAGACTCCGCAGACTCGACCTCCAAACGCTCCAGGGGAGTCCAGCAACCCATATCAAGTACGGCCTCAATCGCATCGACTCCAGCCGGAATCAACACGCGCCCATTGGCCGGAACACAGCGCATAAGGTGGTGAAACTGCCGCTGGATCGCCGCCAGGTCCGGGTAGATATCGGCGTGGTCGAACTCCAGATTATTAATCACCAGGGTCCGCGGGCGGTAGTGCAGGAATTTCGCACGTTTATCGAAGAAAGCTGTATCGTATTCGTCCGCTTCAACCACAAAGAAATCGCCGCGCCCCAGCTGCGCGGAGCGCCCAAAATTCTGCGGAACACCGCCGATGAGAAAACCCGGCGACAGTCCCGCGTCTTCCAGAATCCAGGCCAGCATACTGCTCACTGTGGTCTTGCCGTGAGTGCCCGACGCCGCGATCACCCAGCGGCCGGCCAGAACACGTTCTCCCAGCCATTGCGGACCCGAAATATAGGGCAGGCCGCGTTCGAGGACCGCCTCCACGGCCGGGTTGCCCCGGGAAAGGGCATTGCCGATCACGATCAGCGCGTCATCCGGCAGCTGGGCGGGGTCGTAGCCCTCCTGCAGGGCAATACCCGCAGCGGCCAGTTGTTCACTCATCGGTGGATAGACATTCGTGTCACAGCCGCTGACCTCGTAGCCCAGCTCCCGGGCCAGCAGTGCGATGCCGCCCATAAAAGTCCCACAGATGCCCAGAATATGGAGTCGCTGTTGCAACGGCCGTCCCCGAAAAAAAGGCGATAATTCTAGCATGCTGTGCCAGCATCGCCGCCTCAGGGCGGTGCAAAGCCGCGCAGTAATACCGTATGATCA
>JBLIIW010000167.1:0-8843 GCA_047635315.1 Halieaceae bacterium
ACCTTTGAGGTATTGACGGCTCGTCCGGGCGACAGCGACCCGCGGCCCGGCGATCCCACTTACCTGGATCGGGAGGATCGCGTGCCGGTCGCCAACGCGGAGGTCGTTTTTGAGTTGGCCAATGATCTGGCCGGTATCGAGCTATGCGATCCATCCGGCCCTTGCGTCACCACGGGCACCCTGAATCTGTTTACAGACCAGGACGGACTGGTAGTCGTGGAAGTCAGGTCGGGTAGTATCCCGTCCTCTACTTTTATCTATGCGAGCTACACGGACCCGGACAGCGGTACGACAGTCACTGCGTCGTCTAACCAGATCATTATCAGCACCGGCCTGCCGGACCAGAACTCCCTGAGCATATCGGTGGCCGATGGATTCTACGTGGCCAACGCGGCCAATGTAGACGGCATCACCCGGGTGATCACCGCGCGGGTTGCGGATCGCTTCAACAACCCCGTCCCCGATGGCACGGCAGTAATTTTCCGTACGGAATACGGGGCGATCGATGACAGCTGTGAAACCGGTAAGGCCAATGGCTCGCGTCTCATCGAGCAGGACCCGAGCGTCGTTCCGGCGCGCGGGACCTGCAGTGTGCTCTGGTCCAGCCAGGCGCCACGCTTCCCCTCCTTCCTGCCCAGCAGCGGGGAAGACATTGTGACCACCAACCCGCTGGTCGGCTGTACGGCCCACGATGGCGCGGCCGGTCCCTGCCCCCAGGACCTCGGACCAGTGCGCGGTTTACGCTCTTCGATCCTGGCCTATGTACTTGGTGAGGAGGACTTCTCGGACGCCAACGGCAACGGGCTTTACGATGCCGGCGAGGCTTTCGTGAACTGTGAAGAGGCCTTCCTCGACTACAACGAAAACGCCGTCTACGACGCCAATTTCTTTGAGGAGTTCATCGATAAGGATAACGACAACGCCTACGGCGATGGCGGCGCGCTCAACGGTGGCGCCGTTTACAACGGCACACTGTGCACCGCGGCGAACGAAACGGCCGGTGTTTGTAGCCGGCAACTCGTGAACGTTCGTGACGGCGATGTCGGCTGCGCGATTGTTCCAGGTCTGCCACAGCCCGGGCCCGTAGTACTCACAATGTCATCCACTGCGGGCAACCAGCAGGCTCTGCTGGAGCGTACCGTTGACGACACCGCTTCGCCGGGCAGCCCGCTTACCCTGGGCGAGATCTACGCGCTTCATATCGCCGATATCTACAACAACCGGCCCGGTAACGGCACAGAGGTCACCTTCACGATAGACGAGACGGATGCCTGCACCATCGTTATTGAGGGCTCCTTTATAGGCGGCACAAATGGAGCGTCGACCACGGTCACGATTAACGATGGCGGATCTGCCCCCGGGGCCCGATCCATCTCACCGATCATTGTGATCAACGAAAATCCCGGCGGTGTGGTGGGTGTGGATGGCACCGTGACGGTATCCGCTGAGGGCGTGTTCCTCACCAGCTTCAGCTGCAATTAGGGCTGGCAACAGTAGGCCGCGGTACCTGTAAGGGCACCGTTAGCCGTCCCAAAAAAAAGGGGGTGCCGTGTGGCACCCCCTTTTTTTTTGTCCCTGTTTTTTTAGATATTGGGCCGACTACCGGCCGCACTGTTGCGCGGGCACTCAGGTCAATCTAGTCGCTGACCGACACCCAGTCCGCACTGCCACTCAGCATATCCGCTACCCACTGGCGCACTGTTGTGCCGCCAACCGGCAGAACAAACTGTGCCTGAATAAAGGTGTGTGAATTACCGTCGGCAATCAGGCTGCGGAAGCGATCCGGATAAGCCTCTTCAAGCTCCTGCATTTCGAGAATGAGCTCTGCCTCAAAAGCCGGACCGCCAATCCTTAAAAAGATATCCGCAATAACCGTATCCTGCTTGGTACTCATAAAGCCCATGCGCAGCTTATCGTCCTCTTCCAGCTGGTACTTGTGGTAGTCCGTGAGGTGACCGTCTTCACCGAGACAGGTCACGCAGCTGGCCGGCAGGAAAGCGCCCGCATTCCACTCTTCGTTGAGTTGCTCGCTGAAACCCGGAGCGGCAATACCGACGCCGGAATCGTTGATCAGTTCGATGGGTACATCGGGATAGAGCTTGCGCACCAGGGGCAAAGCGTAATCGGTACCGAACCCGCCGCCGCTGTTGCCGGTCAGGAGAATCTTGCTGGGCGCGGGGTAACTGTTCGCCGTCACATCCAGCGCTGCGGACAGGTTGTGTAAGCCACGGTGGAAGCGGTCGTCGGTACCGTCATCGTCGGTGTCCACGTCCTGGTCGCCGGAGAAGATGGAGCCGTCACAGTAAGGCAGGTAGGCCACGTTGTGGTCTGCCATGCAACGGCGCATATTTACAGTGTCAACATCGCCGCGAATCCGCCCCTCAGGGACTCCCTGCAGCGTCGATACGACGTTTACACGCGAGAAAGCGTCGCTCCAGACCATAAAAGGACAACGCGGCGGCAGCGAAGGAACAGGCAAGCGCAATCAACAGGCGTAGCCGCTCCAGCGCCACAAGTCCAGCGCCACAAGTCCAGCGCCGGGATGTAGGATAACGGTGCAGCGGGTCCCGATACTGTCGGGGTTACTAGCGGGGACCCGGTCACTGGATCAGCCGCCGCCAGCCCAGAAAAACCAGCATGGGCACCAGCATGAGTATGCCGTACATCACTGGCGCCACAGTCATGGCCGGGTTGCCCAGTATGGTGCCGGTTACCAGCATGGCCGTGCCACCATTTTGTATGGAGGTTTCTATAGCAATCGTTCTCGCATCAACCACCGAGCGCTGCAACAGGCGCGCGAAGAAGTAAGCCGCCAGTAAAGCCAGAGACGCCAACAGCAGCGCGGGTACGCCGGTCTGCCTGAGAAATTCCGGCATCTGCTCCCAGTTTTGCCGAATGATGCCGCCAATCACGGCGAGCAACATGAGAAACGGCACCCGGGTAAAGATACGCTCATAGCGATCACAGAAGCTGCTCCGCCAATGCCTGAGTAGCATTCCCAGACTGACAGGCAACACGGTGATCAGCACAAGCCGTAAAACCGTTGGCAGCACCGGCAGGCTGAAGCTGCCATCGCCGAGCGCGGATTGACTGAGAATCCAGTTTGCCGCCAAGGGCAAACTTAAAGGCGCAATAAGGCTAACCACGGCGGTTAGCGTTATAGACAGCGCAACGTTGCCACCCGCCATATAGCTGAACACATTGGAGGTTGTACCGCCGGGGCTCAGGGCGAGTATCACGAAGCCCGCGTATATCTCCGGGCTCATGGGAATCGGCGATAACACCAGCACCGCAAGCAAGGGCAGGAGCAGTAACTGGCTGCACAGCCCTACTGCCACGGGTAGAGGGCTTTGTAGCAGCCGCTGGAAATCCACAGCCCGCAGCGTTGTTCCCATGCTGAACATCATTAGAAACAGCGTCAGCGGCAATGCGAGCGAAAGTAGCAGATCCTGATTCACAGGGCCGACACCCACAGCGCGGCGACAAAAGCGCTGGCATAAGCGAGATAGCAGCGACCCGTTAGCTGTGCGAGCGACGCGCGCTCGGCGGGACTCGCGGCCAGTTTGCCCAGAGGAAGCCACAGGAGCGCGAGCGCGAGCAGGGGGATTGCCAGTGCCAGCATGTCCCCAACTATGGCGAGCAGGCAGGTGCTCACCACCAGGCTCAGCGCCAGGCTACGATAAAGCCATAGGCCTGCCGCAAATCCGTAACGAACCGTCAGCGTCCGGTGGCCATCCTCCAGATCACGCTCATAATCGCGCAGCTCGTTAGCCAGCAGCAGGAGACTGGCATAGAGACTAAAGGGAATCGACAGCCAGACCACGCGCATCGTAAAGTGCCCGCTCGCCGCAAAATAGGCCCCCTCGACCATCATCACACCAGTCAGGAAAAACACCACCACTATCCCCAGTCCCCGGGCCTTGAAGTTGAGTGGTCCGTCCGCATAGTTCCAGATGCCCAGTACCCCCGCGGCCCCGAGCGCGAGCATGGGCCACCCGTGCAGCCAAACGAACCAACAACCGATGAGCGATGCCAGCGCGATGCCAAGCCAGCCCAGGCGGGCGTTGCGAATAATCGCTTGGCGCTGCTGATCATCAAAGCGGGCGTGGGACAGATCTGCGTGGTCATTGATCAGATTGGCGCCTCCCTGCAGCAGGAGACCAGCCAGCACGAGCAGCAGGAAGATCAGCGGTGAGCCAAAACCATCCAGCGCCGCGAGCGTAATCCCCAGGCCACAGGTGGCCAGCGCTACAACCAGCGAGAACGGCCGCAGCGCGCACAGGAAATCCGTGTGCTTGTAGGACAAGGCGGCGCGGATCAGGCTGGCTGCTTAGTCGTACTTGGGTTGTGCGGGGAGAGCTACAGGATTATGCGCCGCCTTCCATGCATCGAAGCCGCCACCGATTGAACTCACATGCAAATAACCCATCTCCTGCATGCTTTTCGCGGCGAGTGCAGCGCGGCCGCTGGTCTTGCAATAAAGCAGGTAGTGCCTGGAGCGATCCTGCAGGGCCTGATCGCTGGACAGCATGAACTCGAGCAGTCCCCTGGGAATGTTAATAGACCCGCCGATATGGCCATCGCGATACTCATCGTCCTCGCGGACATCGATCAGGATGTCCGCCTCGAGCACCGCATTCTGTGCCGCCTCCGGCGCGACTTCACGAATCTCGACTTTTGCCGCTGCCACCAGGTCCAGGGCCGATTTCATTGCGCAGTCTTCTCCTCAGCAAACAGCCCCGAAGTGTAACCTGCACCAGAGCGCAGTGCAGACAGCTCAGAAGTCGAACTGGTATTTGCGCACGACATCTTCCTGATCCACCGCATCACCGCCGCGCAACGCAGGCCGGAAGCGCATTCGCTTGAGCATCCGATACAGCGCAGAGCGAGCACCGCGCGAGCCGATGGGCTCAAGGGACTCTATATTCACCTCGCGCGGTTTGCCCATCCGCGAGACCTCAAAGCGAGCTGTGGCAACGGCGGGTCTTTCACTCAGAGCCACCACACCATCACTGTAGAAAACATCGTCGGCGGGCAGCTCTACCGGCTGCGCGAATAGTTCCTCCGGGTCGGTCGTATCATCCCCATCATTGGCGTAGAGCCTATAGGCCTTGCGGTAAGCGTCCAGCGCCCGCGCTTTCTGGTCAGACCACATATGCCAGTCGCCCTCGGCGATGCGCGCCCGGGCCAACACGCGAACATCAGCTTGCGGCTGGGTTTCGAGTATTTTCACAATACGCTCGGCGGTGAGCCGTCCATTGCGGTAGTTGTGCTTGCGCAGCACCCGAAACTCCTCCGCGGCAAGATCCGTGTGCAGTGTGTAATCGCCCCCGAGGCCACCGGAGCTATACATCTGTATCGGTGGTTTCTTTTCTCCGTCGTAGCGGGAAATCAGGTATTCAAGACGCAAGCGTTCATACAGATGTTCCACCTGGGCCGGGTGATTGCGATCTATGGATTCGAGCCTGTCCAGTTCACTGTTGTGGCTGTAGTACATCGCCATAAGATAGGCGTAGGTCTCATAGCCCTCGCCCGCCAGGTACAGTTGCCGCTTCCAGTCAGAATAGCGTTTCAATGCCCGAAAGCGATCTTCAGGGTCCAGATCATTCCGCTGCTGCACTCTGAGCAAGTACTCGCGCGTACCATCCGCCAGGTCCAGACGGCCCAGGGCAACTTGCGCCTCGAAAATCTCATCCATAACCGGCATCTGCGACGGTGAATTGAGTCCGCTATTGAGGCGCTGAAGGTGTGCCACATGCTGGAAATGTTCGAGAGCCGAGGCGTACCGACCGGCGCTTCGATAGGCCTCGCCCATCTCACGCAGGGGAGGAATCGCCGCTGGCGAAAAGCTGTCAAGACCCTCCAGTGCCCGTTGCTGCGCCGACACGTCGATGGGCCTGATATCCATCAACGATATCTCGCGGTTCTCTACGTAGCGCTTGTCGTCGGCCCGATGCAGATGCAGACCATATTCCGTCGGCGGCGGCGGCCGCGGCGCAATCGAATTGTTCGGGTGCGCCGCCCACAACTCCGTCGTCGGCAGGGCCAGCAGCAGGCACAGGGACGCCAAGCGGTAATAGCGTCGCAAAGCGGTAGTCACTAAAGTAGCCACTAAGGTAGTCACCATGCGCCGAGCATAGCAAAATCCAGCGCCGTGTTTATCTGGCATCATGCAACACAAGCTACGCCGGGCGCTGTACGCTGCAAAGCAAGCCTGGCGGCTGCCCTCCCCTTCCAGCACACAGGAATGCAAACAACCTTGTTCATCCCGCACCCGCGTCGCCTTTTGGAAGGCCGCTTCCTCGCCCGCTACGACCGCTTCATTGCCACCGTGGCCTTGAAAGACCGTACTGTGGAGGCACACTGTGTGAACCCCGGGCGCATGGAAGGGCTAATTCGTCCCGGGTGCCGCGCCTGGGTTTCCGAGGCCCCCGCAGGCAGCAAACGCAAGCTGCTCTATACGCTGGAACTCATGGAGATCGACGGCATCTACATCGGCGTCAATACCATTTTGCCGAACCTGCTCGCTGAACGGCTTATAAGCGAGCGCCTGATTCCCGGGCTAAAGCGATTTCAAACGCTGCGACGCGAGGTCCGCTACGGCGATCATTCCAGAATCGACATTCTCTTGGAGGGCCGTGGCCGTCCCCACCTGGTCGAAGTCAAAAACTGTCATCTCGTCTACCCGGACGGCGGTGCCTATTTCCCGGATTCCGTAAGTGCGCGTGCTGCGGGCCATCTGCAGGCACTTGTCGCGCAGGTTGCCGAGGGGAAACGAGCGACAGTGTTGTTTGTGCTGCAGCGACGCGATGGCCGCTTGGTGAGACCGAGCCAACTGCATGACCCCACTTTTGCACAAGCCGCGCAAAAGGCTAGCAAGGCGGGCGTACGCTTCCGCGCCGTGCAGCTTGATCCGCGGCCGGAGGGTTTCACGTACCTCGGCACCCTACCCGTCGATGTACGGCCCTACGACAGTACGCCTCTGGCACCTTACCGAGAGGCACTCAAGGACACATCCGGCTGGCAGCGCCGGGGACGGCAGGTAATCCCATCTAGCCGATGACGCCTATCCCACTAACTTAGGCGTCCACCTATATAAGTGGGCACCTATTATGGACTCCGATACACCTCTTACAGGGCTGGCGCCGACAGAATCTGGTTGCTCCGCTTTGGAGATGATGACCGGAAGAGCTCGTCGCGGCAGCCTCCGGTCGGCACGATTCGAATCCGCATGCGGTCCAGAACCACCGTCTGCTTCGTAGCCGCTATAGGCACTCTAACCTATGGATTTTATTGGCCTAAAAACGGCGCCCGTTGTCGTATTTGCAGGACAAAGCACTACTTTGCAGTACTGATGTCGGAAACTTTTCGGAAAGAAAAGCCGTCGGTTTGCGCTGGGAGGTGGGGCGCCGGGCGATCGACGTCAGACTTCGCGCCGCCGCCAAAAAAGCTGGTGACGAGCGCGGTCAGGTTACTGTCTTGCGCACCCATGCTCGCTGGCATCGACAACGATGAGTAGTATGAACGTGGCCTGGCTCTTTACGAACAGATCCTTGAGGCGCTCCCCGACGAGGAAGAGCCCATCAAGCCGGATGGAAGCGATGATGGGGATGCGCTTAGCTTTCAAAGGGGAGCTTCACGGTAAGGCCGGGTATCTGCTGAATGGACATAGACCACTGACAGTGGAGCAGTATCTAGGCGCACTCCGAGAACATGAGACCGATGTTGTACTCCTGAGAAACTAGCCAGAAATCGTACTTGCCCTCTCAACCCCGCAGTGCCAGCAATAGTCGAATGTGGCGGGGCTAGCACTACCACACAGTGCACACTCCCAGTCAGCTTCATTAACCGCCTTTCGGGCCTCTTCGAGCAGCCGGATCGCAGTTTCACAATCCTTGTCTCTCACAACCCATACTTCTGGCCAAGCATCTATCGGGGCCAACTCTCCAATTGCGCCTGAAGCGAACTCATTGCGTAATACGCTCTGAATACCGGCGAATTCGAGCACACTGCGCGCCTGTGCCACCAAGATGCTATTGGGATGTGTGTACGCAAGCTTCATACAAGATTAGTCTCCAAGACTAGCTTTCCCCTTTGCGCCAATCATAGGGGTTAATCGGAGTGACAGTGCAAGCTCACGCGCGGGCCGAGAGGTTGCTGATCAGCGCGTCAGCGTCGCCGACGCATCGACGAGTTCTACCGAAACACGCTGGTAGTGGGGAAAAACCGCCGGCCCAAACTGGTTGTAGATAGCGACGTCCGCCGCATCGCGGCCGTAGCCAATCGCCACGTAGCCACCACTTCGGCAGGGCTGTGTCGCGTCAAAGGTGTACCAGCGATCCGCCACGTAGGCCTCAAACCACGCGTGCATTTCCATGGGCTCCAGACCGTGCAGATAGCCGACCACCATCCGCGCAGGAATGCTCAACGCCCGGGTCAGGGCCACCGCCAGATGGCTGAAATCCCGGCACACGCCGGTCGACTGCTGGTTTACCTCGCTGGCGGACAGGGAAGTGAAGCTGCTACCCGGCGCGTATTCAAAGCTCTTTTGCAGCCAATACTCGATCCGGGCAACCTGGTCATAGCCGGGGATCACGTCCTGGGTGATTTCCCTGGCCATGTTGCCAAAGCGATCCGACTCACAGAAGCGGCTTGGTAGCAGGTACTTGAGAACGGAATCGGGCAGATATTGGACTTGCACAAAATGACCACCGGGTGCCTCATCGAGCGTGTCGACCGTCATCACCCGGGCCGAGGTGGCGACGGTAAAATCGCCAGGCGGCGCGATCAGACGCTGGCAGAGATTGCCGTAGTCGTCGGTAAATTCAAAGGGCTGCACGCTG
>JBLIIW010000168.1:0-8828 GCA_047635315.1 Halieaceae bacterium
GAGGAATTCAATCGCGTTATCAGTTCCTGGGAGCGCGAACACCTCCTGTTGCAGGTCTGAGCGATCATGCATACCGATCTACTCGGTGACGGGCTTGCCAGGCGTTGGTTCACGGCGGTCAAGTACCTCACCTATTCCCTGCTGAGTGTGAATATC
The DNA here is from genome assembly GCA_047635315.1 of Halieaceae bacterium. Taxonomy (GTDB): domain Bacteria; phylum Pseudomonadota; class Gammaproteobacteria; order Pseudomonadales; family Halieaceae; genus Congregibacter. The sequence goes on from JBLIIW010000168.1 coordinate 157, forward strand.
TTCCTGTTTCTGCGGGAGGAACTCGCAGCGCTCGAACATACCTTTAGCGGGAGCATGGAGCTCTCGCAGTTTATACAGGTATTTGCCACCACCACTGACACCGCGGCCTGGGTTGTGTTGTTGCTGCTTTTCGAACTGGAAACATCGGTACTCGAGGACGCGCAGATCCGCGGTTGGGTGAAGCGCAGCCTGCACGGTCTGCGTCTGGTCTGCTCAGCGGCGATTGTCTGGGCCTTCACCGGCTATTGCGCGGAACTCATGACCTTGTATGCCACCTCGCCACTGGTCGCTTGGGATGCGTGCGGCGCGAGCGGAGAATGGTCCCTGCTGGTGACTCTCGATCAGTATGTGCCCCTCACGTCGGCTAACTGCGGCCCACTGCAGGCTGCTGCTGTTCAGATCGACGGTTTCAGTATTGCCTCTACGCCGGAGGTGTTGCGCTCGGTCCGCTATCTGGCCTGGACCGATGTGATTAATGCCGCTGCTTGGATCCTGGTGGTCATTGTTCTGGAGATCGAGGTGCGCCTGCAACTGCGGGGTCGTCTCACCGATGCGGTGGTCGATAGCACCCGCTACTTGAAGTATGTGCTGTATTCAACGCTCCTTCTGGCTGCTGCCTACTGGGGATTCGCCGGCGATTTTCTCGACTTCTGGGATGCGTGTCTGTGGCTCTTCGCTTTTGTCTTCATTGAGTTGAATGTTTTCGACTGGCAGCGGGAAACCCACCTCCAGACCTGAATGCTGGTGGATTAGCCGCCAGCGCTGTCTCAGTCGTCGTCCAACTCCAGGTCGTAGTCTCCCAGCTCTTCGCGCAGACGAAGCTCTTCAATACGCCGCTCGGCGCGCCGGCGCTTTTCTGCCAGCCTCTGCCTCTCCGCAGGCGTCGTACTCAGGCCTGCGTAGGCCTCGTCCGTGAATTCGCCGATTACAGGCTCGAACAGGTCATCGAGACCATCCGGGGTTGACTCCTGATTGTGATCTCCCATAAATCACCTCCTGATGATATTCAGGGCCGTTCACAGCGCCAACATCCGGCAGCTCTGGAGTGCAGCCAATGCGCCGAACACAATATTTTTGACGAAAATAACCGATCACTTTTTAAGCGATTAAGGATAAATCGACGGGCCAGCCTGGTTTTCCTCCCTGAAATCACGCTGCACCTACCTGTGCCCGGCCATCTGGCCGCGCGACCGGGCTGGCCCGCCGCGCACTCGACGCTGAGAGTGCTACAAAGATTTAGCAAACACCGTGCCAGTCGCCCAGACCGCCCTGGCAGCTGGGGATTCGGTCAAAAAGGGTGTTTTTTGCTGGGTCCGGCCTCTTTCCGATGTGCGGGCCCTAATTGACCACCAGGGCGGATGTACCGCGCACGTGTTCGCGAACCACCCTGAACGTGTCCGCTGGCGCAGCGGCATCGGTTCAGGTGTGCAGGGCCTGCACGATCAGCGTGGCTATGGCGTCTGCACTGCCCCCGATCGCGTCTACCGTATGGGTCGCGAAGCGCTCATAAAGGGGTGTGCGCTCCGCATAGATGTCTTCGAAGCTTTGGCTGCCGTCGCTGGCGATGCCCCGTTCCGGGTTTGCCGATACGCGGTGTAGCAGCGTATCCACATCCGCACGCAGATAGACCACGGGTCCGGCAGCGCGCAGGCGCTGCATTGTGGCAGCACTGTAGACGACGCTGCCGCCGGTGGCGACCACGCGGCTTTGCAGAGGGACATCAAGGAGCACCGCCTCCTCGATGCCGCGGAGCCGTAAATGGCCGTCGCTCTCCAGTATCTCCTGCAGCGTCCGCCCTTCGCGGGCTTGTATGGACAGATCCGTGTCGGTGAACTCGAGACCGATCAGTTTGGCCAGCAGCACGCCCACGGTACTTTTGCCGACACCAGGCATGCCGATCAGGCTGATGGTTCCGTGCTGGGTCTTCGGCCCACTCATGCGTCTTGTCTCCTTGTGTAAAGCCCAATATTCTACTGCGACCACGCCGCCGAAAGCGGATTCGGGGCGTGCTAAAGTGCTCGCGCTGTGCCTTCAATCCCGGGAGTCCTGATGAGCCTCAAACATACCCCAATGGATGCCCTGCACCGTGAGCTGGGCGCGCGTATGGTCCCCTTTGCCGGCTACGATATGCCGGTGCAGTACCGGGAGGGCATTCTCGCTGAACACGCGCATACGCGCGAGCATGCGGGACTCTTTGACGTGTCGCATATGGGCCAGTTGGTCCTCGAGGGCGCTGATGTCACCGCGACTCTGGAGGCTCTGGTGCCCGCTGATCTTGTGTCTCTTGGCGAAAACCGTCAAACCTATGCGCTGCTGACCAATGAGTCCGGCGGCGTCCGCGACGATCTTATTATCACGCGGTGGGGACCGGAGTGTCTCTTTCTCGTGGTCAATGCGGGCTGCAAGGCCGAAGATCGTGCCCACATCGAGGCGCATCTCGCGCCCGGACAGACCCTGCGGGAGCTTGAGGGCCAGGGTCTTTTAGCGCTGCAGGGCCCCGGGGCCAGAGAGGTATTGGTCGGCTTGATCCCGCAGACAGCCGAGCTGACATTCTTGCAGGGCGGACATTTTCGTCTGGATGCTATGGATCTGTACATCACCTGCTCTGGCTATACGGGAGAGGACGGCTTTGAGCTTTCCGTTGGGGCACAGCATACGGAAGCACTGGCGCGGCGGCTTCTGTCCCACCCACGCGCGGCCCCGGTTGGGCTCGGAGCGCGGGACTCCCTGCGCCTGGAGGCCGGTCTGTGCCTTTACGGGCATGAACTATCACCGACCATCACCCCCGTTGAGGCCAGACTGAGCTGGGCGATTGGCAAGGCGCGAAGACCGGGCGGCGAGCGGGCTGGCGGCTATCCCGGGGCCGAGTGTATCGGCGCTCAATTGGCGTCGGGCGCGGCGGTCGCCCGGGTCGGGCTGCGTGTGCTCGGCAAGAGGCCCGTGCGCGAGGGACAGTCCGTGCACAACGCCGACGGCGAAACCATCGGTGTGGTGACTTCCGGCGGTTTTGGGGCAACGGTGGCCGCGCCTATCGCTATGGCCCTGATCGACAGCGCCTACGCGGCGGTGGGGACGGATCTCCTGGTGAATGTTCGCGGCACCGCCATGCCGGTGCAGACGGCAAAGATGCCGATGGTTACGCCGGGGTATTTTCGCGGCTGATCCTGCTGCGCGGGGTGCTCGCTGCTCAGTTGGCCCAGTCGCGCTGCGCGCGAAACTGCCGCGACAGGTATTGCATCTGGTCCGCGAGGATTCTTTCCTTGGTGAGGTAATGCCATTCGTAAGTATTTGGCCGAAAGGGGATAGCGAGGAGCGGCATTTTAGCCTCCTCGGGTGTCTGGTTGTCTTTTTGCCAGTTGCAGCGTTTACAGGCTGCGACCACGTTCTCCCAGCGATCGCGGCCGCCGCGAGAAACCGGCAGGACATGATCGCGGGTCAGTTCTGAGCGTGTGTGCTGCGTGCCACAGTATATGCAGCGGTGATCGTCCCGACGGAACAGCGTTCTATTGCACAGGGGCGGAGTAAAGCCTTTGCGGACGCGGCCCCCCAGCGCGATGATCGGCTGCAGGTCGATACGGGAGCGTCTCCCGGAAAGTCGCTGAATGCCGCCGAACACAGGGGGTAATGCATCGCCAATACCATAGACGACATCACCCCGCGCGTAAGCGGTAATCGCTTCTTGCAGGGTCAGCCAGCCTCTGGGCTGTCCCGCAATGTCCAACTTCAGGATCGCTTGCATGCGTTCCTACTCAAAAACGACCCCGCAACGCTACTGGAATAGGGCTCCGCAGACAATCCCCTGGAGGCGTTGGCCGCGCGATGGGCTATCCCGGGACTTTGGCGCTGGAACTGTCGGGCTTGGCGTTCGCCGTCTCGGTGTCCGCCTCCTGCTTCCAGACAAGGGCGATGAGCCGCTCGCCCTTGTCTGGTTCCGGTATCTGCTCATCATTGATAACCCGCAGCTTGTTCTTCTCGCCGAGGGTGAACAGGGGGATCAATCGCGCGTTATTCTCGCGCCGGTAGTCGTCGAGGCTGAAATCTGCAGAGAGGCGGATGTTCTTTATCTCCGCGCCGCGAGCCAGCATGCTGGCCATTTTCTGGTAGGTCAGATCCGGGCCGAAGAGACGCGGTGGGGCGTAGTCATCTGACAGCCGCGAGCGTTCTGACTCATCGTTGTCTTCCGTATTACGCAGACTGAAGACGCGCTGCGGGCCGAACTCGCCGCGATACTTCATACACGCCAGGGTATTCCAGCGGGACCGGCGGCTCATGGCGAAAAGCCGGCCGATGCCCACCAGTTCCAGATACTGGTCCGCGTGTGAAGATAGAGGATCGCCGTAGTACACCTCCAATCCCGCCATGCGCGCGAGGCGGATTTCCTCATAGGAAGTGTCGGACAACTTCACCCGGAAGCCGAGGTCCCGCAGGGCAATTCCCAGGGCGCGAGCTACCGGGTTGGCGCCGACAATCAGCATACCGTTGGGCTCAGCCTCCGCGAGTCCGAGTCGACGGGTCATCCAGCGGGCGCTGACGCTCTGCAGCAGCACTGTGGCGATAATAACGAGGAAGGTCAGGGCAACCAGACTCGAGCCCCCGGCCTGGCCGGTCTCCTCAAGGCGCAGGGCAAATAGCGAGGACACTGCGGCGGCGACGATGCCGCGCGGCGCCACCCAGGCAATAAGGGCTTTTTGTTTCCAGCTGTAGCTGCTGCGCAGGGTGGACAGCCACACCACGACCGGCCGGGCGAGCAGCACGATCAGCAGGACCGCAACTCCCTGCCAGCCCGTATCCATGATTTCGCTGAGGGATACGCGGGCGCCGAGCACGATAAACAGCATGGAGATTATCAGGACCGACAGGCTTTCCTTGAAGCTGAGGATTTCGTTCACGGCGACATTGCGCATATTGGCCATGAGCACCCCCATCAACGTGACGGCGAGGAGCCCGGATTCATGCGCCAGGGCATTGCTGATGGCAAAAATCATGACCACCCACGCCAGGGTGAGAACGTTGAGCAGGTACTCCGGCACCCAATGCCGGCGCAGCACCAGCCCGAGGCTGTAAGCGCCGGCGAGGCCCGTGAGGGACCCGGCGGCAATACTCTCGCCAAAGAGCAGCAGGGAACCCTGTCCCGTGAGCAGGTATTGAAAAACCAGCACGGCCAGCAGCGCGCCGACCGGGTCAATCAGGATACCCTCCCAGCGCAGCACCTGACTGACGCTGTTTTCCGCGCGCATGGTACGCAGGAGCGGGTTGATAACGGTGGGGCCGGTCACTATCGCCAGCGCGGCGAAGAGCATGGAGATGTCTCCGGGAAGTCCGGCGAGGTAATGGCAGCCGGCGGCAATGAGTAGCCAGTTGAGCAGTGCGCCCCAACTGATGAGATGGGTAACGACCGCGCCATGCCCGCGCAGATCCCGAAATCGCAGGGTCAATCCGCCCTCGAAGAGCACCAGGGCAACGCCCAGGGACACCATGGGAAACAGTATTGGGCCGAACATGCGGTCCGGCTCAAGCAGCCCGGTGACGGGTCCCGCTAGGATACCGAGGATCAGCAGGGGCAGAATTGACGGCACTTTCAGCCGCCATGCCATCCACTGGGCACCGACGCCGAGCACGAGAACTGCAGCGAGGGTGTATAGCAGCGAATCGTTCATATTCAGGCCGCCCGGCGGGAATCAACCAGCCAGCCTACTGATATCGGCCAGCGATGGAAAGCAGGGCCGCCCAGCCCACGCCGAAAATCGCGCCGCCTGCGGTGATACCCCAGAGGTACGCGGGTTTTACGGACATGTGCGCAAGACCGCCGAGATCGAGTAAATAGATACCCAGCGATCCCACACCGATAGCGGTCATCATCAGCTTGATGATCCACATATCCTTGAGCAGCAAGGTGCCAAGAATCCTGCGGTAACTGGTGGCGCCGCCGAGGAACAGGATGGTGCCGAAGGCGCAGCCGATAAGAAAGCCGATAAGCAGTGTGCTAGCCATCAAGTTTTACCCCGGTACGTGAATTTCGCCATGCCTATGGCAACGACAAAAGTGACCACTCCGAAGATGAAGGAGCTCAGCGCCAGCTGCGATATCCCGCTGATCATATGACCACTGGTACAGCCACCGGCCAGGCGCGCGCCAAACAGCAGCAGCACACCGCCAACAAATGATGCGAGGTAGCGCTTGGCCCGTGAGGGACCGAACGCGGAGCGCCAGAGCTCAGGCATGGAGCCCTTGTCTGCATCCGGTTGCCGGCTGCGCAGCAACCTCGGGCTGATGCCGCTGCCGACACTGCAGATTAGCTCCGTGAGTGATTCCCTGCACTCCGCGATCGGTGCCACCACGGCCCCCAGCCGCGAGAATCTGGGTCATAACAATAATCTGTCCTTTGTGATCACCGCTGCGGGGGTTGTCGTTATCAACGGGGGTGACAATGCGCGACTGGCGGCGGCCCTGCACGAGGCAATCCGTGAGCGTACGCAGCAGCCAGTGCGCTACGTTATTAACGAGAACGGGCAGGGGCACGCGTTCTTGGGCAATGCCTACTGGGCTGACCTTGGGGTGCCGATCATCGCTCATCGTGACGCTATCTCCGAAATACGGGAGCATGGTGAGGCGGTGCTCATGCGCATGCAGGAGCGCATGGGAGATCTCGCTGCGGGCACTCGGGTGGTGCTTCCCACTATCGCCGTCGATGAATACCATGAGCTGTTACTGGGCGAAACGCGCATAGAGATTCGCTCTTTCGGTGCGGCCCACTCACCCGGCGACATCTCGGTCTGGCTCCCGCAGGAGCGCCTGCTGGTAGCTGGCGACATCGCTTTCCACGAGCGTCTGCTGGGTATATTTCCCGATTCTGATGTAGATGGCTGGATTGAGGCCTTTGAGCGTATGACTGCGCTGGACCCACGGACTGTTGTTCCCGGTCACGGGAGTCCCACCGATATAGCCACGCTGCGCTTCTACACGCAGGGCTACCTGCGCTACCTGCGCGACGAGATAGCGTCGATTCTTGAGGATTATGGGGATCTGAGCGATGCCTACGGTATCGATCAGTCGGTCTACGAACACCTCGATACCTTCGAGGACCTCGCGTTGAAAAATGTCGGGCGGCTGTTCCGGCAGATGGAAGCGGAGCAGTTCTAGCCCGCTGCCCCGAGCCTTCGTCGGAAAAGCCTGTGCGCGGTTCTTACCAGCTCCAGGACAGCTCTACCTCGAATTGATCCATGCTCAGAGCAATGGTCTGCGTAGGATCAAAAGCGTTGCTTCCACTTATGGTGTTCTCCGGCGCGTACATAAAGGCAACGCTGAATTCCCTGCCCTTGCTGGTTTGGCGGGACACGCCGAAGGTTAAATGCTGCTCTACAACTGCGGGCGCAAGGATATTCACGATCACGGCGCTTTCGTTAATGGGCTGCTCGCTGTAGTTGTAGCCGGCCCGATAGGTGAACGCGGAGTCCGCAGGTGACCAGCGGGCCCCGACCTTATAGGTGGTGACATCGTCCCAGCCAAAGCCCGCACCCTTATCACCACCGAAACAGTTTTCTAGATGGGTGCCGCCCGCACCCGCGGTGGGGCAGTTGAACACCAGGCTGAGTGCGTTGGCAATCGATTCAATTTCCCCGTACTGCGCATGCTCTACATCAAAGCTCAGCCTGAGACGCTCCGAGGCCTGCCAGCTCATCCCCACGCGAGAGACCGCGGGAATATCAAACATGCCCTGCTCCGCAAAGAGGTCCGAATACTTGTCAAATTCTTCCATCTCTGTGCGTGACTGGTAGGCCAGAGAGAAGGCCAGTGCGTCGCTGGCGTCCCAGATCACCCCGGCCTTGAGCCCATAGCCAAAGGAGTATTCAGTACCGTTGTTACTAAGATTAGCCGGGGGTTGCGTGCCGCCGCTCGCGGCAAAGGAGCGCGTGAAACCGCCCAAGCTGTTTACACCCTCAATCTCGAAGGCCTGTATAGCGATGACCGGTGCCACTCCGAAGGAAACGTCCCCACTCTTCCAGCTGTAGCCCAGCTCCAGAAAGGCCTGGTTCAGATTCACGCCGGTAACACCGGCACCGAAAGTACCGGGGAAAGTCATTACCGGTGCGGGCCCGGGTCCGTCCGGATCGAAGGACGCACTGCCGCCCTTATAGTCGGTATTCATGCCGCCGCGGCCGTAGAACAATGCCGTGATTGCCCGGTCATTCTCCAATGCCCAGGTTTTTCCTAGGTACGGTATTGGAAACCATTCGCTGCCGCTCTCAACGGTACCGCTGCCGATGGTAAAAGCACCAAATTGGCCGTTGATCTGGCTGTCACTGGCGGAGTATTCGCGTCGCGGTGAGAATACGGCCAGGCCCAGATCCAGTCGATCACCCACTATGACGCCCGCGGCCGGGTTATTGGCGGCGTCGATCGCCTGCTCCGGTGAAGCAACGCCCGCACCGGCTTGGGCCTTGTTGTGGGTGCCGATCCCGTGCGTAAAGTAGCCGTTGGTGGCCATGGAACTACTGGAAAACAGCAGTGCAGCGGAAATAGCACCTGTACAAAAGTGGTTGATTCCAGGCATAACAGTCCCTTTTTATAATTACTATCAGGTTGCTGCGCGATGTCCATTCGCGCGCATTCAAATATTAAGATATTGTTAATTACGGTCGTTGTACACGACTCGCATCAACTTTTACAGCCGT
>JBLIIW010000169.1:0-8819 GCA_047635315.1 Halieaceae bacterium
AACTCAAGCAACAGGAAGCGCAAGCTATCACCGTTGCCTGGCGATCCATTCTGAGCAGCTTCAAACCGCAGATCGTTATCACCTTTGGCACCAGTGTTGTGGCGCAAAAGATGCAGGACGATGCGCGACAGGCCGGCGCCCAGATAGTCTTTTTCCTTGCCAACGCTGAGATAGATGCAGCAGAGGTTGTCAAACCGGGCGACCGGGTTGTTACGCCATCCCATTTCCTGGCCGAGCGATACAGTCCCTTTGCCGACCGCCCTGGGCAGGTCTTGCGCTCCATCGTCGACTCATCGCGATACCTTTCCCCTGAGCAGCGTCTCCTGACGAATACACGCGGTATGCAACGAGCGGGGCTGGTTACCTTTATGAACCCCATCCCGCAAAAAGGATTGACGCTGCTTACCCGCCTCGCACAGCGGGCGCTTGCAGAGCGATCCGATATGACTTTTGCCGTACTGGAGGGCCGTATGACACCGGCACTGTTGCGCAAACTGGGTGTAGATCTGGCCAGTTTTCAGAACGTTTGGTGGCTACCTGCGCAGAGGAACATGCGCGCGGTGTACGCTCGGACATCCATACTGCTTGCGCCCTCTTTTTGTCAGGAGGGCCTTGCCCGCTGCGTACTGGAGGCACATTTGTCGGGAATTCCGGCGCTGGCCAGTGAGCGGGGCGGGCTGCCCGAAACCTTTCCGGAGGCTGGCAAAACACTACCGATACCCAAACATTGCATTGAGAACATGAATGCCTTTCCCGATGACAACACCGTAGACATCTGGTGGCGTGAGCTCAGCAAGCTATGGAATGACGATGAGGCCTACATGAAGGCAGTCCAGGATGCGGACGCTAACGCGATCGCATTTGCGCCGGAGACAACCCGGGCCGCCGTTCGCGACGCCTTTGAACAGATTGCATCGACTCTCGATACCGGCCAAGACGCCAAAAAGCTGACTGTGTAGCGCCAACCGCTGCGTGACCAGGTCGTTCCGCAGGTTGCACATGGGTTGCACAGACAAAAAAAGCCTAGCCGCCGAAACGTCTAAGCCTTTAATTTGATTGGTCGGGACGGCAGGATTTGAACCTGCGACCACCACACCCCCAGTGTGGTGCGCTACCAGGCTGCGCTACGCCCCGAGGTAGTAATCTGCTTTGCAGAGGCCGGCATTATACGGAAGAACCGGTTTGAGGCAACGTATACAAGACGCGTAGGGGGTCGGCAATGAAATTGGCTCATCCTGCCAAGGTCCCGGCTGGGCTGCTGCGCCGGTCTCAGGCCCGAATCAGCGCCCTGTTTTCAGCAGTTCGAGCAACTCTTCCAGATCGTCGATGGTTTCCTGAATAACCGCGGCGATCTCCTTGGGAGGCACGCCGCGGGTTTTCTCGTCAGTCATGCGCTGGCGCGCACCACCGATTGTGTAGCCGTCGTCATAGAGCAGAGACCGTATCTGACGGATCGTCAGTACATCATCGCGCTGGTAGTAACGTCGGTTGCCCCGGCGCTTGACCGGCTTGAGCTGTGGAAATTCCTGCTCCCAATAACGCAGGACGTGGGGTTTTACCGCACAGAGTTCGCTGACTTCACCGATAGTAAAGTAGCGCTTGCCGGGAATCGCCGGGAGTTCGTTATTGTGACTCGCTTCCAGCATACGCCTCTACCCTCGCCTTGAGCTTCTGCCCCGGCCTGAAGGTTACCACTCGGCGGGCGGAAATCGGAATTTCCTCGCCGGTTTTTGGGTTGCGGCCCGGTCGCTGATTCTTATCGCGCAAATCAAAATTACCAAATCCGGAGATCTTGACCTGTTCGTTGTTTTCGAGGCATACACGTATCTCCTCGAAGAACAGCTCTACGATCTCCTTGGCCTCACGCTTATTCAGACCAAGCTCTTCAAACAACCGCTCTGCCATTTCGGACTTGGTCAGCGCGTTCATGCCTTCCTTACCATTAATCGATCAGCCGCGAAGTTCCGCGTTATAGTTTTCCCGCAACGAATCAATAACTTGCTGGAGACACTTATTGATCTCGTTATCATCCAGAGTGCGTGAAGCATCCTGAAAAGTCAAACCGAGAGCGACACTTTTCCTAGCAGGATCAATACCTTTGCCCTGATATACGTCAAAAAGCGTTAAGTCTGTCAGGTAAGCGCCTGCCGTAGCACGGACATTGCTCTGTAGCTCACCGGCGGAGACACTCTTATCGACCACCACCGCGATGTCACGACGCAACGCCGGGAAGCGCGATACGGGCTGGAAAGCCGGTGCGATCGCCCGTTGTAGCGGCTCCAGATCCAGCTCCGCCACCAGCATTGGCGCGTCAAGGTCCAGAGCCTTCTGCAAGCTGGGATGCAGCGCGCCAAGAAATCCAATGCGCTGGCCGTCGCGCAGTACCCAGGCCGACTGTCCCGGGTGCAGGCCGTGACGGTCGCAGCGCTCAAAACTAAAGGCTTCCCGGTCACCGGTCATCGCCAACAGGGACTCCACATCGCCCTTCAGGTCAAAGAAGTCCGCTGCACGGGGCGTCTCCTGCCAGCCCTCGGCCTCGGCGGGACCGGTGATCAGCAGGGCAATACCCGGGGTCTGGGCGAGCCCATCCGCACCGGGTACAAATCGTAGCCCACTCTCAAAAAGACGCACACGATGCTGCTGCCGGTTCAGGTTGTGCTGCGCCGCACGCAGCAGGCCTGCCAGCAGACTCGTGCGCATCACCGCGTGTTCCGGTGATATGGGATTGTTGAGGACGACCGGGGACAGCTCCGGATCGAGCTGTTGCTGTATTTCGGCGTCTACAAAGCTGTAGCAGATCGCTTCGTAATAATCACGGGCAACCAACAGGCTGCGCAGTTGCCGCAGCTTGAGCTTGGCCTCAGGCACCGCGGGTAGCTCTACATCAACCCGGATGCGCGTGACCGGTAGCCGGTTGTAGCCGTATACGCGCGCCAGTTCCTCCAAAAGGTCGGCCTCGATGCGCAGGTCAAAACGCCAGCTGGGAATCGTGCAAGACCAGCCCTCGGGCGTAGCTGCCACGAGCATCCCCAGGCCAGCAAGAATCCTCTCCACCGTCTGCGCGTCTATCGCCACACCCAACAGCCGCTCTATGCGCGCCGCGCGCAGCTCTACCGGCGCGAGAATAGGCAATGCCTCCTCCTGCACCGCCTCTACAATGGGTCCGGCGCTACCGCCTACAATGGACAGCAGCAGTTCCGTGGCGCGCTCCATGGCGCGGCGCTGGAGCGCATAATCAACACCGCGCTCAAAACGGTGCGAGGAATCCGTATGCAGCCCGAAGGAGCGCGCCTGTCCACTCAGCGGCACCGGGGCAAAGAATGCCGCCTCGAGCAACAGGCGGCTGGTGCCCTCGCCCACGGCGCTGTTAGCGCCTCCCATGATGCCGGCGAGCGCCAGAGGGCCACGCTGATCGGCGATCACGAGGTTCTCGCTGCCCAAAGTGATTTCCTGATCGTTGAGTAGCGTCAGCTTCTCGCCCGCACTCGCTTGGCGAACAACAATACCGCCCTCGAGCTTATCGAGATCAAAGGCGTGCATGGGCTGGCCCAACTCCAGCAGCAGGTAATTGGTAATATCCACGGCGGCGTCGATGCTGCGCAGACCGCAGCGACGCAGTTTCTCCTGCAACCACATGGGGCTGGGCCGACTGAGGTCCACACCCTCAACCACACGGCAGAGATAACGCGGGCAGCGCTCGGGTGCGCGCAACTCAACGGCAACCCGGGTATCGATGGAGGGCGGAACGAGGGATTTCGGTGGCCCACAGACGGGCAGCGCATTGAGCAGACCCACTTCCCGGGCGATCCCGGCCATGCCCAGGCAATCGGCCCGGTTGGGGGTCAGGCCAATCTCGATGCTGACATCATCCAGCAGCAGATAACTGCGCAGGTCCTCCCCCAGCGGCGCATCGGCTGGCAGTTCGAGCAGGCCCGACTTGTCTTCGGAAAGACCGAGTTCCTGGCCCGCGCAGAGCATCCCCTGGGATTCCACCCCACGCAGCTTCGCCGCTTTGATGGCAAAGCCGCCCGGCAGCATCGCACCCACCGTAGCCAGGGGCGTACGCAATCCCACCCGAGCATTGGGAGCGCCACAGACGATCTGCAGTGACTCGCCGCTGCCCATGTCCACGCTACACACCTGCAGTTTGTCCGCATCGGGATGGGGACTGGCCGCGGTGATCAGGGCCACGACGACACCATTAAATTCCCCCGCAACCGGCTCAATGGCGTCGACCTCCAGGCCGGCCATGGTGATCTGGTGTCCCAGTTCCTCGCTGCTCAGAGCCGGATCAACCCACTCGCGCAACCATTTCTCGCTGATTCTCATGTCATGCTTCCTTGTCGCCGAGGCTCTAGAACTGTGCGAGAAAACGCAGGTCGTTATCGAAAAACAGACGCAGGTCGTTAACGCCATAACGCAGCATGGCCAGCCGCTCCACGCCCATACCGAAGGCAAAGCCGGAGTAGCGCTCCGCGTCTATACCGGACATTTCGAAAACGCGCGGATGCACCATGCCGCAGCCCATAACCTCCAGCCACCCCGTGTGGCTGCAGACCCGGCAGCCGCTGCCATTGCAGTGGACACACTGGATGTCCACCTCCGCGCCGGGCTCCACAAAGGGGAAATAAGAAGGCCTGAAGCGAACCGCAAATTCCTTCTCGAAGAACACCTGCAGGAACTGTTCAATCAGCCCCTTGAGGTCAGCTAGGCTGGAATGCTCATCGACCAACAGCCCCTCAACCTGGTGGAACATGGGTGTATGCGTCAGATCCGAGTCACAGCGGTACACGCGACCCGGGCAGATAATGCGCAAGGGCGGCTCTGAATTTTCCATGACGCGCACCTGTACCGGGGAGGTATGCGTGCGCAGAACCGTTCGCTCATCGACAAAAAAGGTGTCGTGCTCAGCGCGCGCCGGATGGTGCGGCGGGAAGTTCAGAGCCTCGAAGTTGTAGTAGTCATCTTCAATCTCCGGACCATCAGCCACCTCAAAACCCGCCGCGCCAAAGAAGGTCTCAATGCGTTCGATGGTTCGACTGATCGGGTGGATGTGGCCGCCTGAGGCCACACGCCCGGGAAGGGTCACATCAATGGACTCATCGGCCAGGCGAGCCGCGACGGCCGCAGCCTCCAGCCCGGTCTTGCGCTCAGTAAGCAGGCCCTGCAGCTCCTGCTTGACCACATTGATGCGCGCCCCGGCCGCCGGCCGCTCGTTGCCGGGCAGGGCCGAAAGGCCCTTCAGAAGCGCGGTCAGCTGACCTTTTTTGCCGAGATAGTCGACGCGCACGTTGTCCAGGGACTGCGCATCAGCGGCCGCTTCTATAGCGCCGCGCGCAACCCGGGCCAGTTGTTCAAGATTGTCCATCGTTTTCCCGTATTCACCGTGTGTCTATTGGCGCCCATAAAAAAAGGGAAAGGGCCGGGCCCTTTCCCTTTCGTTTTCCGTGTTGCAAGCGCACCGCTTGCGCGGCGGGATTGGCTCAGGCGCTAACCTGAACGGCGTGCAGGCTGCCCTCAGGCAACCAGAGCCGCTTTCGCTTGCTCCACGACCGCGGCAAAAGCCGGCTTGTCGTGAACGGCCAGATCGGCGAGGACCCGGCGATCAAGGCCAATATCCGCCTTCTTCAGACCGTTGATTAAACGGCTGTAGGTCAGACCATTGGCACGGGACTGCGCGTTGATACGCGTGATCCACAGCGCACGGAACTGACGCTTGCGCTGACGACGGTCGCGGTAGGCGTATTGGCCTGCTTTGGTTACGGCCTGCTTGGCAACACGGAACACACGCGAGCGCGCGCCGTAGTAGCCTTTGGCCTGCTTCAGTATTTTCTTGTGTCGACGGTGTGCGACGACACCACGTTTTACGCGGGGCATATTTAGTCTCCTGTACCTTTAGTACTTAACAATCACTTAGCGCGCAACATGCGGTCGATCAGCACCTTGTCGCTGGCATGGACCAATGAGGTTCCACGCAGCTGACGCTTACGCTTGGTGGTCATTTTGGTAAGGATGTGGCTCTTGTGCGCGCTTTTGCGCTTGTAGCCCCCCGCTGTTTTCTTAAAGCGCTTTGCCGCGCCGCTGTGAATTTTTGCTTTTGGCATCTTTGTTACTCCGCATTTAGCCGGCCCGGGCATTCAGCCCACCGGTGCGTTCATCGTAGTGAAGAAAAAAGGGCATTCACGGGCCGCTAGTTCTTCCGCTTTTTGGGGGCAATTACCATGGTCATCTGTCGGCCTTCCATTTTCGGAAATTGCTCGACACTGCCCAGCTCAACAAGATCGGCTTCCACTCGTTTGAGCAGTTCCATGCCGATTTCCTGATGCGCCATTTCACGACCGCGAAAACGCAGCGTGATTTTGGTCTTATCCCCCGCTTCCAGGAAACGCACCAGATTGCGTAGTTTTACCTGGTAGTCTCCCTCCTCCGTCCCTGGACGAAACTTCATTTCTTTGAGCTGCGTTCTACGCTGCTTCTTCTTCTGCAGGTTCTTCTGCTTTTTGGCTTCGAAAACGTGCTTGCCATAATCCATGATCTTGCAGACTACAGGGTCCGACTGGTCAGCGATGAGCACCAAGTCCATGCTCGCCGCCTCTGCGCGGACTCTCGCATCGCTTAGGGGTACGATCCCGATCTGCTCTCCCTCGGCGCCAACGAGACGGACATTTTCCGCCTCGATCTCGTCGTTTATGGGGGCTCTTTTGCCCTTACCGGCTTCCTTACTGATTTCGGTTCTCCAATGCAATACGGCCCCGTCGGGCCACGTCATCGGTGAGCATCGCTGCGAACGCGTCGAGGGCCATCGTTCCGAGGTCCTCTCCGCGACGGGTCCGCACGGCCACCGTGTTAGCTTCCACTTCTTTTTCCCCCACCACGAGCAGGTAGGGAATCCGCTGAATTGTGTGCTCGCGGATTTTAAAGCCGATTTTCTCGTTTCTCAAGTCAGAAACGACACGAAAGCCCTTGTTTTGTAAGGAATCTTCCACAAACCGTACATAATCGTCCTGCTTTTCGGTGATATTGAGCACAACCGCCTGTGTTGGCGCCAACCAACTCGGAAAGGCGCCCTCATAGTTTTCGATCAAAATTCCTATAAATCGCTCGAAGGATCCAAGGATTGCCCGGTGCAACATGACCGGTGTGCGCCGGGAGCCGTCTTCGGCAACATACTGCGCATCGAGACGACCTGGCATGGAGAAATCCACCTGAATCGTACCCAGTTGCCACACGCGACCGATGCAATCCTTCAGGGAGAACTCGATCTTCGGGCCGTAAAAGGCGCCTTCCCCCGGCAACTCCTCCCAGGGCAGGTCTTGCGCATCCAGCGCATCACCGAGGGCCTTTTCCGCACGATCCCAGTCGGCGTCACTGCCCACCCGTTTTGCCGGGCGCGTGGAGAGCCTATAGATGACCTCCTGGAACCCAAAATCCTCGTAAACGGCGTGGAGGAAATCAATAAAGCTAGAAACCTCCGGCTGAATCTGCTCCTCCGTACAAAAAATGTGTCCATCGTCCTGGGTAAATCCGCGCACACGCATGATGCCGTGCAGTGAACCGGAGGGCTCATTGCGGTGGCAACTGCCAAATTCAGCCAGGCGCAGGGGCAGGTCGCGATAGGAGCGCAGGCCCTGATTGAACACCTGCACGTGGCAGGGGCAGTTCATCGGCTTGACGGCATATTCGCGTTCTTCGGCCTTGAGCACAAACATGTCATCACCGAACTTGTCGGCGTGACCGGACTTCTCCCACAGGCTCATATCCACCAACTGCGGGGTGTTGATCTCCAGATAGTCATGGCGGTGCTGCTGAGCGCGCATGTACTGCTCGATCACCTGATACAGGGTCCAGCCCGCGGGGTGCCAGAACACCATCCCCGGCGCTTCTTCCTGCGTGTGGAAGAGGTTCAACTTCTTGCCGATCTTGCGGTGATCGCGCTTTTCGGCCTCCTCAATGCGATGCAGGTACTGCTTGAGCTGCTTCTTGTTCGACCAGGCCGTGCCGTAGATGCGCTGCAGCATTTCGTTGTTGGAGTCACCGCGCCAGTAGGCGCCGGCGAGCTTGGTCAGTTTGAAGGCACCGAGCTTGCCGGTGCTCGGCACGTGCGGGCCGCGGCATAGGTCCATCCACGCGCCCTGCTGGTAGATCGAGATGTCCTCGTCTGCGGGCAGCGCTGCAATGATCTCAACCTTGTACTTCTCTCCCATCTTGCTGAACGCGTCGACCGCCTCAGCACGGTTCATAACAATGCGCTGCACGGGCAGATCGCTGGCAACTATCTCCTGCATGCGCGCTTCGATCTTCGCGAGATCATCAGGACCGAAGTTATTTTCGACCGCGAAGTCGTAGAAAAAACCGTCCTCGATCACCGGGCCGATGGTGACTTGCGTACCGGGAAACAGGTCTTGTACCGCCATGGCCAGCAGGTGGGCGGTGGAGTGGCGGATAATTTCAAGGCCCGCGTCGTCGCGATCGGTGATGATCGCCAGCTGCGCGTCGGCCTGCATGCAGAAGGATGTATCCACCTCGCTGCCGTCGACCACACCGCCAAGCGCCGCCTTGGCAAGCCCCGGACCAATATCCGCAGCCACCTCGGCGACGGTCACCGGGTTGGGGAATTCGCGCTGACTTCCATCGGGAAGGGTAATCACAGGCATAAACGGTTCCTTTGGTTCAGTGGTGACCCCCACGAAAGGCCACGTGACAATCCAAGCCCCCGGACTAGCGGGAAGCGGGACGCGGATTCTGCCCGAGCCGAGCGCCGAAGAAAAGAGGAGAACTACCAGTTATGGGCTGCAGGGCCCTGAGGACGCATAAAGAAG
>JBLIIW010000170.1:0-8736 GCA_047635315.1 Halieaceae bacterium
ACTGTTGCCGCACATGGGTGAGGCGCCGGCCGGCACCCACTGCTGGAGGAATTCCAGGGTAGCGCGTTCAGCTACCTGCTCTGTGGTGTCGCTGCGCCGCACCCGCTCCGTAAGCCCCGAGCCACCATGGTGAGTGGTGTTCCACTCGTCCATGCCAGCGAGGACCTCATCGCGCTGATGGATAGCCAGCACGGGCCCCTCCGCAAGCGTGTTCAGATCACTATCAGTAACGATCGTGGCGATTTCCAGAACATAGTCCTGCTCCGGACTCAGCCCCGTCATCTCCATGTCTACCCAGACCAGATTAGCGGCGTTGACCATGTCGTGCATATCCGTTCCCCAAAGCCGAGAAAGTCTAGCATGCGCTCGACAGGCCGCCCCGGTCAGCGAATAATGTCCCGGTGAGTAAACGAAAACTGAACCGGCGGCAGAGCTGGCGCATCGCGCGCCAGCAGGAAGAGCGCAATAGCCGGGCACAACGCAGCGAGCAGCGCGGTGAGGCGGCCCTGCAGGGTGGGGAACTCGGCGTAGAACAATCCGGCGTAGTGGTCGCCCGCTACGGTGCCCAGGCGGATATCCGCGATCAGGAAGAGCAGGTACACCGCTGTTTTCTGCGCAGCAACCTGGGCTCACCGGTCGCTGGCGACCGCGTGACCTTCTGTGCGGGCGACGCGGCGGGCGTAGTGGTCGCCCTCGAAGAGCGGGACACGGCGCTTAAACGGCCGGACAAGTTTGGTGACTTGCGCACCATGGCCGCCAACATTGACCGCGTCATCATCGTTATTGCACCCATCCCCGAACCGCATGGCAACCTGATTGACCGCTATCTTGTGGCCACGGAAAACTTTGGCGCCGACGCCGTAGTACTGCTTAACAAGGCAGACCTGCTAACTGATCCGGATCTCGAGCAGCGCATGACGGCGCTGCTCGAACCCTACGCACCGCTGCACTATCCGGTAATTTACGCGCGCGGCAAAGAGGGCGGAATCGAGGAACTCAGCGAGCTGTTAAAAGGACATACGAGTATTCTGGTCGGCCAATCGGGAGTCGGCAAGACCACCCTGGTCAACGCGCTCCTGCCCGACGCCGACCAACGGGTCGGCGAGTTATCGCAGCAGCGCGGTAAGGGCCGGCACACGACAACCACCGCAAGGCTCTTCGCGCTGCCCGGCGGGGGCGAACTGATCGATTCCCCGGGCATTCGCGAATTCGGCCTGTGGCACCTCAGCAGGGACGAGATCGAGCAAGGGTTTCGTGAGTTTCACAACTGTATCGGGCAGTGCCGCTTCCGGGACTGCCGCCACCAGGGCGAACCTGATTGCGCGATGACCGCGGCCATTGCGGCGGGCCAGATTCACCCCGCCAGATTGGACAGCTATCGCCACATCGTGGCGTCCCTGGATGCGAACCTACAGGGCTAGGCCGACAGTTGCTGCCCTACGCGCACCGGCGCACCGGCCACACAGTCGGGATTCCAGGCGGCCACTCCGCGGGGGAACAGCAGTATCACCGTGGAGCCGAGCAGGAATCGACCCATTTCGGCGCCGCGCGTCAGCAGCACCGGCTGCGGCGCCGCAACATGGTCCCGGCGTCTCACCGTACGGCTCAGGGGAGCAACCTGGCCCGACCAGACGGTCTCAATACCGGCCACTATCATGGCGCCCACAAGAACCATCGCCATGGGCCCGCGCGGCGTATCGAAGTAGGCAATAAAGCGTTCATTGCGGGCAAAGAGCCCATCGATGCCCTCTGCCGTCACCTGATTGACCGAAAACAGCTCCCCGGGCACATAAGCGCTGCTCTGCAACTGGCCATCCAGAGGCATATGCACGCGGTGATAGTCGCGCGGCGAGAGATAAACTGTCGCGAAGCTGCCATTTTCAAACTGCTCTGCGCGTTGCCGATCGCCAGCCAGAAGTGTCTCCAGCGTATAGCTGCGGCCCTTTGCCTGCAGTAGCCGCTTACCGTCGATCTCACCACACTCACTGATCACACCATCGGCAGGGCTGCCAATACCACTCGCGCAGAGCGGCCGGACACCATCCCTGAGTGGCCGCGTAAAGAATGCGTTGAAGCTCGGATAGGCCTCCGCAAAAGGGCGTTCAGCCTCAGCGAGATCGACACCGTAGTGGGCGACGAAGCGCCGAATCACCCAGTTTTTTAACCAGCGCGGTCTGCCGCTGCGCGCGAGCGCAGCGGTGAAGCGCGACAGCAGATGCTGTGGCAGCGCGTACTGCAGCAGAATAAAAAGCCTGTTCTTCATGATGCTTAGAGGTTTTCCTCGGCAAAAGCCGCCAGTCGGGAACGGACGATACCGTTGACGTGCATGATACCCGCGTGGGCGTAGGGTTTGCTGCGCTCCACGAGATAAGTCAGACCGGAGGTTAGCGGCGATATATATTTGTTGTCGATCTGAGCGAGGTTGCCAAGCACAACTATTTTTGAGTCCTCTCCCACGCGGCTGATAATAGACTTCAGTTGAAACTGGGTAAGCCCCTGCGCCTCGTCGATGATGATATAGGCATTATTAAAGGATCGTCCACGCATGAAATTCAAGGATTTGAACTGGATGTTGGCCCTCTCCTTGACGTAGTCGATGCTGCCCTCGCAGGACTCATCGCCGCCGTGGAGAATTTCCAGATTGTCGTCGAAGGCCGCCAGCCAGGGGGCCATTTTCTCCTCTTCAGTGCCCGGGAGGAATCCGATGTCCTCGGCAATCGGGGGGGTTGAGCGGGCCACAATCAGCTTGCTGTAACGCCCCTCCTCAAGGATGGCGTGCAGGCCGTAAGCCAGCGCGATGAGGGTTTTTCCGGAGCCTGCCGGACCTGTCATCACGGTCATATCCACATCCTCGTTAGCGATCAATGACATGGCCATCGCCTGCTCAAGATTGCGCGGGGAAAGGCCCCAGAAACGCCGGTTCATAAGGCTGTCGCGACTGTCGCAGCGCAGGTAGATGAATTCCTCGTCCAGGCGCACCACAAAGGCCAGAAAGTCGTTGTCGTCATAGAGGAACATCTTCGAGTAGACCCCGGGCACGGCATCCCTGGGAATTCGATGCAGGGTCAGCTTGTGCTCGCGAATTGTGTCGACTTCGCTGATGCCGCTCCAGAAGTCGCCGGGAATATGTTCGTAACCCTTGCTCAGCAGGTCGATGTCATCGAGCACGCGATCGCGACGGTAGTCTTCCACATGCAAAAGGCCTGAGCCCTTGGCCTTGATGCGCATATTGATATCTTTGGTCACCAGGCAGACAAAGCAGCCCTGGTTCTCAACCTGTAATTTTAGAGCGACGTTGATAATACGGTTGTCATTGGCCTGAGCCGGGGTCCCGTCGAGATACGGTATATCGCTGTCATCCTTGATCAACTGGTCCGGGTAGATCGCCAGAGTGCCTGGCTTCAACACACTCTCTGGGGCCGGGATCGCAACACCCTCCTGAATTTCCACAGGAGAAGCCGCTTCGACGATGCGATCGATCATCTGAATGGCAATCCGCGCCTCGCGACTGACCGTCTTGTCGGGCCGGTCCTTGATGTGATCCAACTCCTCGAGCACGGTCATCGGGATCACTATGTGGTGTTCATTGAAAGCAGTGACCGCAGTCGGGTCGTGCAGCAACACGTTGGTATCGAGCACATACACCTTCTTGGCCGCCTGAACGAGCGGGGTCATAGTAACGTGCACCACAGAGCTAGCATCCATAGACTATTCCTCGGGGAAAAGCGCAGATAGGTCCCGCTGGGGGCGGGCTATTGAGTACATCGGCCGGCGTGGAGCCGGGTGAGCTGGGGAGTGAAATCTGTGACGCGACGGCGGCCTGGAGGGCCCTCTGGGCCGCCCGACTAAAGACGATGAAAAGGACTGCGGCAAGCGCAGGCATTCAGTCTGCTGCTGGCCCCGATCGTAGTGATGGTGGTGTTGGTGGTGTTGGTGGTGTTGGTGGTGTTGGTGGTGTTGGTGGTGTTGGTGGGCACATCGTCGGTGCAAGGCGCGGTGATAGGTGCGGTGGTCCTGGTGCTGAGATGGCCGCCGCAGAGGCCGGACGCATTGTCGCAGATGCATCGTCATGGCACACCGGATGGAGTGCCCACTGCCGTTTGGGGCACACTGTGGTAGCTGAATCGCCGTCTCCGCGTCTCGCTGAGGACCCCGCGATTATCAGCGCCGATCATCAGCGCTGTCAACGTTCGGAGGCCGAGAGTAAAAGACATATCGCATTCCTGACACCCGCGGTCTTTTCGGCTAGCATAGCCGCCCTTTATTTCGCGAAGATTCGGCAACCTATTCCCGATGTTAAATCACGATGCCCTCGCCCAGCTGCGCGGCCTTAAAGATCAGATAGAATCCGAAAAGGAGCACGCGGAAGGCGTGCTTCGGGGCACGGCCGCCCGCTACGGCTTCGTAAAACTTGACGATGGCCGCGAAGTCTTTGTGCCGCCGGACGAAATGCTCAAGGGCTTTCACGGCGATCGGGTGCGCGTCTGTGTGCAACCGGGCAAGGACAAGCGGCTCGTCGCCGAGATTGAAGGTCTGGTCGAGAGCGCCCTGCAGGAATTCACAGGCCGCTGTGTGAGCAAGGGTAAAGCCATGTTTGTGCAGCCGGATCTCGTCGATATGCAGCGCTGGTTATTTCTGCCGCCGCAGAACCGCAAGGGAGTGGCAGACGGCGATTACCTGCGCTGCGCCGTGCAGCGGCATCCGATACGCGACGGCAAACCGCAGGCCAGGGTTATAGAGCGCATCGGGGCGCCCGGTGATGCGGGCATCGAAAATCGTTATACGATGGCCCGGCACGGACTGCAAGCGACCTGGCCCGAAGATGAGTCTGCTGCGGTCGAACAGTTGCTGCAGACCCGGGACCCGCTGAGTGACGAAACTCGGACGGACCTCAGCGACCTGCCCTTCGTCTCTATTGACGCCGCACGCACCCTCGATATTGATGATGCGCTGTATGCGGAGGTCACCAGCGAAGGGTGGATCCTTTATGTTGCGATCGCCGACCCCACCGCCTACATCGACGCGCAGTCACCGCTGCGCGAGCTGCTGCGACACCGCGCCAGCAGTGTATATTTCCACGGCGCGGCAGTGCCCATGCTCCCGGAGTCCATCGCCCAGAAGCGCTGCGCGCTGGCCGAGGACGAACTGCGCCCGGCACTGATCTGCCGATTGGCGGTCGCGGAAGATGGCAACGTTGGTGATTTCAGCTTTTGCGAGGGCAAAGTTCGCTCGCGGGCGAAGCTGTCCTACTACGCCGTAGACCGCTATCTCGCCGGGCAGGATGATTCGCTCATCTGCCACGCAACGCCACTGGAAGCGCTCTACCAGGTTTCCCGGGCCCTGCGCACCAGGCGTGAAACCATGGAACTGGTTATGGAGGAGCGCACAGACTATCGCTGGATCCTCAACGACCAGGGTCACATCGATCACGTAGAGCCCAGCGAAAAACTGTTGTCACAGCGACTCGTGGAAGAGTGCATGGTCGCCGCGAACCGTTGCGCAGCGCGACTTCTCGCGGAAAATGAGGCGTCCGGGCCCTTCGTGGTACACGATGGATTTCGCGGCGACAAACGCAAGGATCGCGAAAAGTTTGTATCCCTGTATGTGGCCGAATTAAAAGATGCCGACCTCGACTCCCTCGGCGGTTACCGAGGCCTCATCAAGTGCCTTAATAACAGTAAACACGAATTGCCTTTGCGCAGCATGGTCAATCGCCTGCTTACGCGGGCGCGTTTTTCCAAGCGGCCGGGCCAGCACATGGGCATGTCCCTGGCGCTTTATACCAACTGCACCTCTCCCCTGCGCAGGTATCTCGACTTTGTAGTTCACCTGCAGATAAAAGCCATACTCCACCAGCAGGAACCCACAGGCTGTGACCAACCAGAGCTGGATGCGCTCAACCAGCGCCTCCAGCGCCTGCGCCGTGTCAGTCTCGAAGCGGAGCGCTGGCTGACCCTGGAGTACCTGCAACGACTCCAGCAGAGCAGCCCCGGGCCCTGGGCCGCGCGGGTTGTTCACCTTGGCAACACGGGTTTTACCGTGCGCCTGGAAGAAAATGGGCTGGAAGGCTACGTGGACCTGCGGCGCAGCCCAGAGAAGTTCAGCTTCGAAAAGTGGACTGCTACCCTGCACAGCCGCACGCGGCAGTTTCGGGTTGAGCTGCCGGTGCAGGTCACGCTTGTCGGAGCCGATGAGGAAAGCTTGCATCTACCGCTTTTTGAGCTTGCAGCGGCGTCTGGACTGAAAGCAAAAAAATCGGGCAGAAAGTCCAAAGCAGCCAGCTCTGCCGCCGTGCAAAACCCTGATGAAAGCGCGCAAATTGCGCAGCCCGAGCTGCCCGAGACGGCTGCGGCCGAGATTCTGCCGGAAACTGCTGCGGCCGAGGCAGTGGTGGCCGATGTGCCAGGTCCTGAGGAAGCAATCCCGGCACAGATGTGCGACCCGGCACCACCAACGGCACAAGATATCGAGGGAGATGGCGGCAGCGAGAGTTCGACAACCCCAGGGATATCAGAAGTTGCGGAGCCTGCTACAGCAGTGGAGCCACCAAAGACCAGCTAAGCCAGCCCCCCGCGACCACGCCGGCTGCCTTGTGCGGCGTTCAGAAATGCGCATTGCCTGGCGTGCGCGGAAAGGGAATAGCATCGCGGACGTTGTCCATACCCGTCACATAGCTGAGTAGGCGCTCGAAGCCGAGGCCGAAGCCGGCGTGAGGCACGGTGCCGTACCGGCGCAGGTCCCTGTACCACCACAGTTCTTCGCGCAGGGTCGGGTCCATACGCGCATCCAGCACATCGAGCCGCTCCTCGCGTTGGCTGCCACCAATAATCTCGCCAATACCCGGGGCCAGCACATCCATAGCGGCAACGGTGCGCTCATCATCGTTCAGGCGCATGTAAAAAGCCTTGATCTCCCGGGGGTAATTCATCAGTACCACCGGTCGCCCCACATGCTGCTCGCACAAATAGCGCTCGTGCTCGCTGGAAAGATCCACCCCCCATTCCACGGGAAACTCGAAGGACTGCCCGCAGTTGCGAAGAATATCGATGGCTTGCGTATATTCCATGCGCTCGAAGTTCTGCTCGACCATAGTTTGCAGGCGTGTGAGTACCGTGTTGTCGATACGCTGGTTGAAGAATGCCAGGTCCTCTCCACATTCGGCCAGAACTCGCTCAAACGCGTACTTCAGGAGGGATTCCGCTAAATCGGCGTTATCGTTCAGGTCTGCAAAAGCCACCTCCGGCTCGACCATCCAGAACTCCGCCAGATGGCGGCTGGTATTGCTGTTCTCCGCGCGGAAGGTAGGCCCGAAGGTATAGACCTTGCTCATAGCCAGACAGTAGGACTCGACTTCCAGTTGCCCGCTCACGGTCAGAAAGGCATCACCGGCAAAAAAATCCTTCGAGAAATCCACGGAGCCGTCATCGAGTCGCGGCACATTGGCGAAGTCCAGGGTGCTGACGCGGAACAGTTCGCCGGCGCCCTCGCAGTCACTGCCGGTGATAATGGGCGTGTTGACCCAGTAGAAACCCTGCTCGTGAAAATAGCTGTGTATCGCATTGGCCAGGCAATGGCGAACACGGGTGATGGCGCCGAAGGTGTTGGTACGGGGCCGCAAATGCGCCTGCGTGCGCAGGTATTCGAAGCTGTGCCGTTTCTTGGCGATCGGATAGCTCTCCGCATCATCCACCCAGCCCAGCACACGGACCTCCCTGGCCTGTATTTCCGTCGACTGGCCCTTGCCCTGGGACGCCACCAGTTCACCACGCACCTCGACGGAACAGCCCGTTGTGAGATGCAGAAGCTCACTTTCATAATTTGGCAGCTGCGCGGGCACCACAGCCTGAATAGCGTCAAAAGCCGTGCCGTCATGCACTGCCAGAAAGGAAATACCCGCCTTGGAGTCACGTTTGCTGCGCAGCCAGCCGCGCACAGCCACTTCTCCACCCGCGGCGGGATCACGCCGCAGCAGGTCACGTACCCGGGAATACTCGGTCATGGGGACTCCTCGCAGACAAAGGCGCGGAGCATACCCAAAGGAAAGTCAGGCCGCCACGTTACCGTGTCCGGCGCTTATAGCGACGCCGAGCGCTCCTCCTCGATTTCCTTGAGCTGCAGGCGATAGTTTGCGACGTCGGCGCGAAAAGACGCCGCCTCAATTGCGTTGTTAATCAATCGACTCGCCTCGCTGAAGTGACCTCGCCGGTACTCGACCAGACCTAGACCGTAAACCAGCTCGCTGTCATTCGGCTGCAGTCGCACGGCACGCTTGTAATGCGCGTAGGCAGCGTCCCAATCGTTTTTCTCGGCGGCCAGGTCACCGAGGTTGGAATGGTAATAGGGGTTCCGGCCTCTGTAGCGCTTGAGCCGATCAAGCCAGTATTCCCGCTCTTCCTGACGCCCGCTCACCCCGTACAGCACCGCCAGGTTATTCATCGCGGAGCGGTCGCCGTCATCGACGCTAAGCGCCCGGAAATAGGCTTTTTCCGCTGCATCATACTGCCCGGAAAAGCGATAGATCGCACCGAGATTCACCCACAGATGAGATATCCCGGGCGCCAGCTCAAGCGCTTTTACCAGTTGCAGCCAGGCCTCCGCCGTACGTTCATCCGCCAGCGCCATCATCGCATTGTTGTTGTGAAAGAGAGCCCGCGCATCGCGATCGCTGATCTGTCGCGTGCCGGCTACATCATGGCGATTAAGCGGATCGATATCGATCACATACTCCTCGCCCCC
>JBLIIW010000171.1:0-8736 GCA_047635315.1 Halieaceae bacterium
GGACCTCCAGATCGACTGCCCCTTGCATCCAGGTTTGACGTTATTCTGATACGCACTGCCAATCCAAAACTGCTATACCGCTTTTTCTGATGTGAAACACATAGAAAGAAAACGGGCGCAGCATCCAGCTACCCACCAGCACTCTCAAATTTTTGCCGCGCACGCCAGTTTTGACAGTCAGGTATCCGCACTTTTTACCTACGCGCCCTGGCTGCTTAACATAGGCTCCTTGTACGGATACGAAAATGGCACAATGGCTGATCTGTTGCAGGCCGCCGGGGCCTCTTAACAGTCCTCGCTGCCAGGCTTGAATTGAACAAGCTGATGCCACAGTGGCTGCAGCGCCGTCAAAATGCCCAGGACCTCTGTATGGAATACCTCAATTTACCCATCGTAGACTTCGCCACCTTATCGCAGCCGGATACGCTGCAGGCTCTGGATAGCGCCTGTCGCAGCTGGGGGGCTATCCGACTGGTCGGTCATCCATTATCCGAGCGACTACAGTCCGATGCTCACACGGCAATGACGTCTTTTTTCCATCAGCCGCTGGAAGCAAAAAAACTTGTTGAACGCACTGCGGACAATCCCTGGGGATTTTACGACCATGAACTGACTCGCCAAGCGCGGGACTGGAAAGAGATATACGACTGTGGACCGGCAGGCGAGGGGGCAGTAGAACCGCAGTGGCCAGCAACGATTCCCGGCTTTCAAAGCGCCGTGTCCAACTTCTATGAAGCCTGCGAGCACATTTGTTTCGAGGTGTTGGCGGCAATGGCTCAGAACCTGGGCACACCCACGGCTCAGATGCAGAACTGCTTTCGCCCGGAACACACCAGCTTCGTTCGTCTGAACTACTATCCTCTGTGCAAAAAGCCGACATTTCCCGAAGGGGACACGGCAGCAAGCGAAGGATATCTGGGCATTAATCCACATACTGACGCCGGTGCCATCACGGTGCTAATGCAGGATGAACAGGCAGGCCTGGAAATCTATCGCCAGAAGCAGTGGCATACGGTAGCCGGCGGCAGCTTGCTGGTACACTTGGGCGATATCATGCAGGTGTGGTCCAATGACCGCTATCGCGCACCGCTCCACCGAGTTAGGGCCAGCCGCCATATCGAGCGATTCTCGGCCCCTTTCTTTTTCAACCCCAGTTATGAAACCCAGTACCAACCACTGGTTTCAACAGTGGATGACCAGCACCCACCCCTCTACACCGCGATACAGTGGGGGGAGTTCCGCAAGCAGCGTGCGTCCGGTGATTACGCCAACTATGGGGAGGAAATTCAGATTAGCCGATTTCGGACTCAAAGCGGTTCTACTCGGCTAACTTCTTGAGGCCGTGGATATCGGGAGCATTCGTAATGCGTCGCTGCTTCGAGGCCCAATTGGTAGCGCCCTCCCTCATAACGCTATTGTCAAAGGGTGAAAGAATCAGCATGCGATCCTCGAGGCCTCCCGCTTCCATAATATAAACCTCGCCGTTAGCTACTCGTAACATCGCACGCACTGAGCGGGAGATTTCGATAGTGACGAGCCTTGACCAGATGCCTGCCAGGCTATTCACGTACTGATTCTGCCGCTTTCGGTGAGTTTAAATGGCTGAACCGGTCCAGGCGTTAGAGTCAGCTACCATGGCAGGGTTTTTCATCCCCTGCCCGGCACGGTCCAGGCAGTTTCCGTATACTTTAGCCGTCGCCCATGAGTTGGGCGCGCTCTACACTTTCAAGGGTACGTTAAAGAATCATGATGAAGCTGTTTTTTTTGGGTTTACTGACTGCGCTGCTGGTAGGCTGCTCTGCGCCTCCGGTAGAGGAGTTACCCGACACACTGGTGGCGACCGAAGGCGGACAGGTGATGGGGTTCGCCAGTGAGCACCCGGTCGTGAGGTGGCTGGATATCCCCTATGCGCAACCACCAACCGGCGATCTGCGTTGGCGAGCGCCCCAACCTCTGGCTCCCAGCGACCAAAAACTATCCTCTGCCCAAACGCCGGTTTTGTGTCCCCAAGAGGGGGGCGAAACCTCGGGCATTATCACCGATGGCATTGTCGGCGACGAAGACTGTTTGTATCTCGATGTGACAGCACCAGGCAAGTACCGCAACGGTCCCTTCCCCGTTATGCTCTGGATCCACGGTGGGGCCAACACGTCCGGGTACAAGGGGGCCTACGATTTTTCTGCCCTGGCAGCCAGAGAACAGGTTGTAGTGGTCACAATAAACTACCGCCTGGGCCCCCTTGGATGGTTCACCCACCCAACGCTAAAAGACTCTGCGAAAGGCCTGGACGCAAGCGGCAACTTTGGCACGCTGGATATCATCGCGGCGCTCGAATGGACACAGCACAATATTGCTGCTTTCGGCGGCGATCCCCGT
The DNA here is from genome assembly GCA_047635315.1 of Halieaceae bacterium. Classification (GTDB taxonomy): domain Bacteria; phylum Pseudomonadota; class Gammaproteobacteria; order Pseudomonadales; family Halieaceae; genus Congregibacter. The sequence continues at coordinate 2,377 of JBLIIW010000171.1, forward strand.
AATGTCACTATCTTTGGGGAGAGCGCGGGGGGACGGAATGTCTACAGCATGTTGGTATCGCCCATGTCCCAAGGCTTGTTTTACAAAGCCATAGCACAGTCACCAACGCTGCAGAGCTATTCGCCAGAACAAGCGTATAACGCAGAGAAGAAATTTCCGAATGTCGATCGCGGTGCGTGGGAAGTCGTCAATGCGCTCGGTATAGACAACGCGCGCGTGAGTGCCGAGGATCTTCGCAGGATTCCTGCGAAAGACCTGCTTGGGCAGTACTTCGCTATCGAAAAGGACCACGCCGAACCGCTCATTGTTAACGACGGCCAGGTAATTCCCAGTGCGGGAATGACCGCTGCCCTCGGCGACTCCCGCTACGCCAAGAACGTCCCAGTGATGGTGGGCTCAAATCGCGACGAGGTGACCTTGTGGCTGGGGCTGAGCCGGTATTTTGTCGATGCTGATTCCATTCTGTTTGGAATGCTGCCGTCCAAAGTCAGAGTCCGCGACCCCGAGACGTTCAAGTATTGGGTTACACAAAGGGGGCGCGGCTGGAAAGCGCGCGGGGTCGATGCGCCGCTATCGAGCCTGGAATCGGCGGGATATCAAAACCTCTACGCTTACCGATTTGACTGGGATGAGCAGGCAGACAATTGGTTTGTGCCGTTTTCAAAGGTACTTGGCGCTGCACATGCCAGTGAGATAGCGTTTGTCATGGGCGCGCCGATGTACGGATCCGTCGGCGAATACATGTATCCGGACACGGCGTCTGCGCGCGAGATGACGGACACGATGATGACCGCCTGGGCGGCGTTTGCACGTGAGGGCTCTCCCGGCCAGGTAAATGGCATTGCCTGGCCGCAGTTTTCGGCAAGCGCACCCGAAGTTATGGTGCTCGACGCCGGTGACAATTCGCCGAAGATTACTCGCGACAGCCCTGGGCTTGAGGGTCTTCTGCGTGAAATCGCAGATACGCCATCAAAACTGGATGCTACCGAGACCTGTATCCTGATCTGGGAACTCGTCACAACGGTTGGCGATGCGTCCTATAGCACTTACGAGCGCTGGAACAACGGACGTTGTGCCAAGGTAGACGTCCCGGCTGAGAAAGCGGCCGTGCGATCCATGTTGGCCGAAAAATACGGATCCCCGGACATCTTCTAGTCTTACTTCCCGATTTCCAGCGTCCTGTTACGTTCCGTCGTTGTGGCGAGCTCGTTTTATGCCTGATCGCAATAGTTTCCAATGAGCGGCCGCGCCAATGTCATCACGCCGTGTCCTGCTCCAGCAGTGCGCGCACCTGCCCCAACAGATCCGGCGCAGGTCGACCAGCTTTCCTACACCGCACTGTTTGGCAGCGACCATACCCGCCTCGTAGGCCATGCCGCCGTGTGTGACCGTCGGGCCGTCCGCTCTATAACCAGCACCGCTTTCCCTTGCAGCGCGTCGGCATTCTCCACGGCCAACTCGAGATCCGACTGAGTCAGCAGTGATCGTGGGTTAAGTGATTCGTGTAGTGACAGACTCGTCTGCACGACGTCGGGACTGGCCTGCGCCACCTTGTTGATGACCAGCAGGTCAGCGGCACGGATTTTGGTGTCGCGGGGATAGTCGTCAGGGCCGTGGCCCGCTGTAACGCGGGGCAGGCTCTTGCCTCTTTTCGCCGGGAAGTAGGCCGTAATATCACAGGTCAATCAGCAGGGACGCCACTGAACGATAGTCGGCATAGGTTTCTGTGTGCTTCTGCCCGGAAACGGATAGAAAGGATCTGTGAGGGAGCCGATACGAGCGCGATTTCGAGATGATTTAGCGTCATCTTTGCGTCAAAAATCCGGGTGGCATGAGTAGATTTTTTCCCAGCATCGCATGTATATTGCCTATACTTCGCTCGGGTAGCGTGCTTTTAGATTGGTGGGTGCACGGGAATCATTGGTTACAAGCTCGCGGCATGCGGGGATATTTAGGCTACACATATGCGCGCGATTGTCATTTAGGTGCATGGTGAAGTTGTTTTGCCCACACGCAAAAAGAGGTATTGATATGCCACGGACTTTTAGGATCAATCAGGTGATTCTATGTGTGGCTACGCTTTGTTCTGCCCATGCATTAGCTCAACCCACCCCAAATACACTCGCTATTACCGCGCCCCTTGCCTTCGAAGATTTTGGGTCCGTTAAGCCGGGTGTTATAGAGGTTGTTTCGCTCGCCGATGCTCCGATATCAGCGGATCTGAAAGAGACTATTCTTCAGGAAGAACTACACCAGAAGGAAATGGGTTGGATTAGGGGCTCCGAAGAGCAAACCGCCGTATTTGATCGAGCCTTCAGTGACGACGTTCTAGCGAGAGGTAAACCCTCCGTTGGCGCTGTTGCCGCTAACTTGATCGTGACACCAGCCCAATTAGAAGGAACGTTCTTGGAAGGAGCGGAAACACGAGCGGTGTTACCATCAGGCGCCTTCCACGACGGTAAGTGGACAGGGTTAACTAGAATGCTTGTAGCGCCTGGCATTGGTAGAGTTATTCTTGAAGAAAGTGACTACATTGCTTCTGGAGCGCATCTTAAGATAGCTGAAGAGGTCATTGATTTTTACGTTGGCGCATACCCTGGCATATTCACTGTTTGGCGAGACCGCAAAAATAAGGGCTTTACTGAAGTAGAATGGTATACCGATCGAAAGCAATTTCGAGTGACCATCGATCAGCAGGTCGAGATAAATAGTAAAATATATGAGAATATCATTGCCTTAGCTAATGCCTTGAATTAGTCAACCGCTTCACTTTCTCTGCCCTCGCGAAACGCTCGGAAAAGAAGTCCGGTGTCATTTTGAGGGTTTTGGCAACTTAACTAATCCGGGCCGCGGAAATCCGTCATATAGTCTCAAGCTACTGCCCTGCTCCATTCAGCAAACGCACTTACCGTGAGATCACGGTAATGCTGAGCCCTGACCATGTGTCTTCCCAGGTTGAAAAGATTACTGACAGCAGCATTGGCTCCGAGAAATCTCTGAGTCTGCCCAGTCGACTTGAACTTCCTCATCCCTCGCTACCTCACCCTAGTCGCTTCGTAAGATTGCTCTGCCCGATTATTCTCATACTGTTGAGCGCTGTGTTTACAGCCGCCCCGCCTAGCCTAGCCTAGACTGTAGATACACATCGACCACCTCACCATGCCCACCAAAAGTAGGCGCTTTTAGGCGCAGCGCTACGCGGGGCAGGCTCTCCTGGTCAACTGCCCGCCAGAGGTAATGCTGCTTGCCGTTGATCTTCATGAATACTTCATCGACGTAGAATGTGTCACCGTAGCGTCGATGCTTTCGCTTCAACCGGTGGGTGTAAATCGCACCAAATTTGATACAGCATAACCGGACGGACTCACGACTGACGGTGATACCTCACTCAGTGAGAAGATCCTCTATATCACGATGGCTCAGATTGAAGCGATAGTAGAGCCAGACTGCGTAACTGGTGAGCGCTGGAGTGCGGCATGTCCAGCAACTCGCGTATTTCCGTCGCAGAAAGCGGCCGACGATGCGAACCGAAAAGAGCCATAATCTGGAAGACGCGGTCAACTGACCGGCTTACGGTGGGTATCGAAGCGGCCTTCGATTTATCGCCAGCTGGCGCGGTGCAAGCTGACGCGCCAGGAGCGTGCTGAGTGGGCGCCTCAGGCATCAGAGCCGAGTCCGAGTGCCCATTCAATACTCTGTGCCTCCAGTTCCGCGCTGCGCGCCTCAAACAGGCTGTTAACTTCCGCCTCAACCTCCACCGCTTTGGAATGTGGCATGAGACCGTGCGTCGGGATCCAGCGCTCTCCCGCCACCCCGATCACGATGTTAAGCGGCCCAAAGGGAGTGCCACGCACAGCGGTGAGTATCGAGTTTTCCATGATACGCCCGCCGTGGTGCTCGCACGCCTCAGTCACCTCGCGCACTGCCTCGACGACGGCGACCTGGTAGCGATGCTCAATGGACATATGGATCGAATAGCCGTGCTCATCCACGAATCCGCGGCCCGCCATCGCCACCCGAGCTGCAGCCTTGATACCCAGGGCGCCACTATCGATCAGGAAAGGACCGGCGAGATCTGGACCGTAGTGCCGGTAGAAAGGTGCCGCACCATCGGTGGCCGCACTGCCCGTATGCAATACCCGACCATCCGCCAGGACCACCGCAAGGGACTGCACGCTGTTCCAGATTCGCAGGCGCCAGAACCACGTCGGCCAGGCAAGGTGCACGCGAAAAGATGTCCTGACTGAAGATCTCTCGCTCCTGAACATCTTCCGTCGCATTCTCAGTTCTAACGATAGACAGCAACTGCGGCAGCCTCAGCTTTACGATGCTACCCATCGTGCTGGCCGCGCTCGGCGTGGTCGCCAGCAGCGCCTTCACCCTGGAGGTCGTCGCGCTCGCTTACTTCGGCGCACTGATCGGCCTGCCATTGACTATCGCGCTAGCGAGTAGCAGGGCTCCCGAAGGAATACAGACGGGACAGGTGCGGCCTTCTCTGCGCAGGCTGCTGACTTCCTTGCGTGCCAACAAACCATTCGGGAATTACTTCGGAATTTTCTTCGCCCAGGGCATCGCTAACGGCATGCTGTATACGGTGGAGTTCACCTTTCACGACAGCTACCTGCAAAGCGCCACGCGATCATCCGCCGGCGTATCGAAACCCGCGGGCGTTTTGCGGTCAGGCAAGCGCCGCTGAACTAGCGCGCGTCACCACGCAGCTCTACCAGCTCGAAGGTCTGAGCGAGGCCGTCTGACGTCAGGCGTACGGGTACACAATCCTCTCCCGTCGCCCAGATATCAAAGCTGTCCACGTCGCTCACCTCGACCCGCACGTGATGCGTGTCGAAGCGGCCAGCAGGCACTGTGACGACTTCCTTTCCGAGGTCAAGAATCTGTAGCTGTACCTCGCCGATGCGCACCAGCGCTGGCCCGGTTCCACCATTGGCAGACAGCGAAGTGGTAAAAGACGCCCCAGTCAGCGAGTTCAGGTCACCGCCGGCCTGCCGAACGCGGGCGATGAACCAGGCGTCGTTGTGCAGGGAATGGCTACCGAAAGACTGGATCGGCTGCGGGGTTATCTGGACGTCGGTGAACGGCCCTGCCTCCCCGGAGAGACCGTGGCATTCGGCGCGACAGCCGTCGAAGTGATACCACGCGGCTCCGGACAACGTGCCGCCGAGGGTGAGTCGCACGTAAGCATCAATAGGTCGCCACAGCTCATCGACACTCAGCACGACATCGCGCAGCAGCTCGAAGTCATCCATCTCGCAGTCGGCGCGCAGCGTGCGGCCACCGTCGGGATGCACCGTCACACGAAATGTCTCGCGGCCGGTTTCACCGACGCCGTCCGTCATATAAACCATCCTGCCTTCATAATTGCGGTGCGTCATGGCTGTCTCTTCGAACTCAGTTGATGGCGAATACGACCGATCGCAACCAGTCCGGCGACCCCGTGCTCCGGTACGACGGCAGTGTTACGAGCGCGGCGCCGGGCGCTTGAGCACCGCAACACAGCCTAGCCCAGCAAGACCCTGCCTAGCCAATAGTAGGTCGAAGGCGCGGGTCTGTACCGCTGCGGGAGCAAGGGCTTCGCTCTCGTCGCGGAGTAGCCCGGAAGGTATTCGCACGCGGATTTCAGTCACCCGTGCGACACATTAAATTTTGACCGCCAGTGGGCGAAGCTCACGGTCGACTAAAACCGAATGTGAGATCACTAGGCCAAAGACATATACCCGACTGACCGAAGAAGGACGATACCAGATTTATGAGAGCGTGACAGAGCAATGGTCACACCATGAAATAGCGGCCCTGATCAACAAGCATCACAGCACCGTTTCCAGGGAAGTAAAACGCAATATAGGTTTGCGGGGTTATAGACCCTGGCAAGCGCAAGAGAAAACGCAAGAACGAGAGCAGAACAGGCCCCGCTATCGAAAATTGATGCCTGATGTTCAATCGTTGATCGCTGAAAATATTAAGTGCGAATGGAGTCTAGATCAGGTGCATGGGCGACTTAGAAGCAAAGGGCTCCCCATGGTCTGCGCCACCACTATCTATGGCTTTATCCAGCCAGATAAAAGCTCTGGTGGCTATCTTTACCAGCACCTTCGCCATAGAAAACCCTACCAAAGGCGTACTGGCTCGCCAGACGCGAGAGGCCAAATTATCGGGCGCATATCGATTGATGAGAGACCGTCTATTGTTAATGAGAAGGAGCATCTCCACACGATCACGTTTGATAACGGCAAAGAATTTGCTTACCACGCTCAAATTAAAAAAGCTCTCGGCGCAGACAACTATTTTGCGCACCCTTACCACTCCTGGGAGCGCGGCCTAAATGAAAATCATAATGGGCTGATA
>JBLIIW010000172.1:0-8654 GCA_047635315.1 Halieaceae bacterium
ATCACCCGCCTACCCGAACGCTTACTTCCATCGCGTGCCTGCTACTGCGGAAGAAGCGACTGTATCGAGACATGGCTGAGCGGAGCGGGACTCGCGCTGACCCACGAACAACTACACGCTGAAACCATCGATGAGAACGATCTGAAAGGAGCCCAGGCGGGCGGCGCTCTGCGGGAGACGCTGGATACCTACAGGGAAATGCTGGCAGCTGCACTCGCCACCGTGGTCAACCTCCTCGACCCGGGTGTGATCGTGCTGGGCGGCGGCCTGTCAAACAACCAGACCCTGTACGCAGAACTGCCCGAACTTCTGGCAGATCAGGTTTTCTCCGACTATTTTGCTACCCGTATCAGGCCGGCACAGCACGGTGATAGCAGCGGCGTTCGGGGAGCCGCCTGGCTGTGGCCCTGAGCGACGGCGGAGCAGCCGCAGCGAAGGCGCTAGTCGCCTGCCTGACCCAGGTCATGGACAGCGAGCCTCCGCTGTGGACAATACCCTACTTCTTCTGCCTTTCGGGATCACCCCCATGCCCTGCACGACGCAGCGTCGCTCGCCGCACAACCGCCTTTACAGCCCCGGCAAGCGCCGACCGCGCACAGGTCGCGGCTGCCTGGCCCTGATCCTGCTGCTCGGGATGCTACCCCTACAGTCGCTTGCTGATGAGAGCACACGTTTGCGTGCCTGGCTGGATGAACAGTACGAGGAGGAACTGCGCTTTGCGCCGGAGCAGCTCTCTGCATTGGGCCGGCGAGAACTCTACGATCAGCTCGACGATTACAGCATCGAAGCACTGGATCGTCAGCTGACTTGGTATGCAGCTAGCGTAGAAGAGCTGAGGAGTCTGTTTGACTACGAGCAACTCGACGCAGAGGGAAAGACATCCTACGACTTCTGGATGTACCGGCTCGAGCGCCAGCGAGGCTACCGCAAGTACCTACTGCAGCACTTCCCAATGAACCAGGAGGGTGGCGTCCACAGCGGCCTGCCTCAGTTCATGATCAACTACCACAATGTCGAATCCCTCCAGGACATGCACGACTACAACACGCGCATTGGCGCTATAGGCAGGGCGCTCGATCAGGTTATGCAGCAAGTCGCGGACGCGGCCGAGCGCGGTGTTCGAGCCCCGCGTTTCTCCTATGACATGGTCATTGAACAACTCGAATCCATCGTCACCGGAGCACCGTTCACCGAAGGGACTGACTCCCCGCTCTGGGCCGACGCCAGAGCCAAAATCTCCGCACTGCAAGATCGCGATGTAATACGCGCTAGCGAGGCGGAGACTGTTCTGGAAGAAAACCGTCAGCAGCTTCTCAGCAAGCTGGCGCCGGCCTACGCGAAAGCCCTTCGATGGTTTCAATCTGACCGTGAGAATAGCGAAAGCGATCCCCAGGGCGCGCACAGCCTCCCGGACGGTGACGATTACTACGCCTTCCGCCTGCGCTACTACACCACGACGGATCTGACCGCGGCGGAAATTCACCAGTTGGGAATCCGCGAAGTCAGGCGTATTCATGCGGAAATCGAGAAGATTATGAAAGCTGTCAGTTTCGACGGCAGTCTCGGCGATTTTTTTGAGTACATCCGTAGTGACGACCGTTTTTACTACGCTGACAGCGAAGAGGGCCGGATGGCCTTTCGCGACGAAAGCGAACTGTATCTGAAGAAGCTGGAAGCAAAACTCCCCGAGTACTTTGGCATCTTGCCGCAATCTGACCTGGAAGTGAGGCGTGTTGAGGCCTTCCGGGAACGCGACGGTGCCGCAGCCTTCTACGAACAGGGTACGGCTGACGGCAGCCGTCCGGGCGTTTACTACATGCACCTCTCGGATATGCGCAGCAACAACCGCACGGACCTGCAGACCACTGCCTACCACGAGGGAAACCCGGGGCATCACATGCAGAGCTCCATCGCTGCGGAGCAGGAAGACCTGCCGCATTTTCGCAATGATGTCTGGTACTCGGGCTACGGCGAGGGATGGGCGCTCTATGCGGAACAGCTGGCCTGGGAGATGGGCGCGTATGAGGACCCCTATTACGATGCAGGGCATTTGGTAGCAGAGGTGTTCCGGGCCATACGTCTGGTGGTGGATACCGGCATTCACGCATTCGGCTGGAGCGAGGAGCGGGCGGTGCAATATATGCTCGCCAACTCGGCAATCCCCGAAGGCGCCGTGCGCTCGGAAATCCGCCGCTACATCGTCTGGCCGGGCCAGGCCACTGCCTACAAGATCGGCATGCTCAAGATTCTCGAACTACGCGAGTATGCGCAGCAAATGCTCGGTGAGGGTTTTGATATCCGTGATTTCCACGATCAGGTGCTGGGCGGTGGCTCCCTGCCCTTGTCGATCCTAGAGAGCCGCATTCGCAACTGGGTTCGCAGCGAGCAGACCTACCTGGCCACCGTACGACGCGGCCCCTTCGGCGTAGCCCATATTGAAGCACAGGAGTTTGGCTCCCTCGGCTACGGGGAGGGCTACGCAGTAGCGGAAGACCACGTCTGCAATATAGCCCAGGGACTCATTCAGGCGCGCGGCGAATCGGCCAGCTTTCTCGGGGCGGGTGAGGGCCAGAAAAACATCGCTCTTGACGCGCTGGTACGCGGCCTGGATCTTCGTGACCAGGGCCGCGCGGCCCTGGCCGCACAGAGTGTAGAAGTACGCGACTGGCTCGCCGGCTATAGCGCCGGCTACAACCGCTATTTGCGCGAACACCCCGGCGGCCGCAACACATCCTGGTGCAGCGGTGCGGACTGGCTGCTGCCAGCTTCCCCCCTGGACTTTATGAGTCGCATGGTGATGATGGCTCAGACGCTGCCGCGCATGAGCGCCGCAGTCGTCGCCGCGCAACCACCGCAGCAGCAGACGGCAGTCGGCGCCAGCAAGCCACCAAACAGCGAACTGCTTGCCGCCCTTGATGCGGCAAGCCTGTCGGGCATGGGATCCAACGCTTGGGCGCTCGGCAAGGATTTATCGGAGAATGGCCGCGGCATGCTGCTCGCCAACCCGCACTACCCCTGGTATGGGGGCAGCCGTTTTTGGGAGAAACACCTCACGATCCCCGGACGCTTCGACGTTTACGGCGCGCAACTTCTGGGCGCCCCCGGGGTCGCTATTGGCTTTAATCGCAATCTGGGCTGGACGCACACCGTGTCCGCGAGCCAACGCCTGGTGATCTATCGACTCGCCCTCGATGCGGAGGACCCCATGCGCTATCGCTATGGCGACGCCTTCAGGGATATTGAGGAAAAGGATCTGCAGATTCCCGTCAGGCAGGCCGATGGCAGCCTGCGCGTGCACAGACAGAAGCTCTACTTAAGCCACTACGGCCCCTTACTGGCGCTGCCAAATATGCACTGGGACGCGCGCTATGCCTACGCGGTACGCGATGCCAACGCGGAGAACTATTCGCTGATCGCACAGTGGAAGGCCATGGCTGAAGCCTCGAATATGGATGAGTTCATCGACGCCCACCGTCGCTTTAACGCCATGCCATGGGTCAATACCATCGCGGCCAGTGCCGACGGACGTGCTGTGTACCTGGACAATTCCACGGTCGGCAATCTGAGCGACGAGGCCCAGGATGCGTGGCGGGAATCCCTGCAGGACGATCCACTGGCTGCGGGTTTGTATGCGCAGCGAGGAATGCTGCTAGTGGACGGCAGCGACCCGCGTTTCGAGTGGATTGACGACCCGGACGTACCGATATCCGGGACCGTGCCGTTCGCCCAGCGGCCGTTGCTGGAGCGCAGTGATTACACCTTCAACTCCAATGACAGCTACTGGCTGAGCAATCCGGCGCAACCCATGAGCGGGGCTTCTGTGCTCTATGGGCCGGTGGGCACCTCACGCAGCCTTCGCACACGCATGAATATCCGCATGCTCCAGAACGCTTACGGCGACGCCGGCGATGACCGGCGCTTCAGCCGCCAGGAACTACGCCAAGCGCTCTTCTCCAACCGCGGCCTGAGCGCAGAACTGCTGCTGGACAGCCTGGTAGCCATCTGCAGGAGCGCGGGTGAACACCTCGCGCCAGCCTGCGAGGTACTCGCCGCCTACGATGGCACCTTGAATCTGGACAGCGCCGGTGCACTTCTCTTCAGGGAATGGATCACGCGCTACGACTACCGGGAGACGCGCTCCGCCGGGACGCTGTTTGCCAAGGCATTTGACGCCAGCGATCCGGTAGCCACGCCGAACACCCTCGGTGACGAGGCTAGCGCCATCGCGGCCCTGGAGGAGGCGCTAAAGATACTGGAGGCTGCTGAGCTGCCCTTGGATGCAACCCTACGCGACACGCAATTTGCCTGGCGCGGCGGCAAAGCAATCGCTGTTCACGGCGGCTCAAGCTACGAAGGTGTGGCAAACCTCCAGGTCCCGGGCGATCCATCGGACTCACCGATATCAGGCGTACAACCCCACATAGTCGGCGAGAGCCGCTACCTCACCGACGCCGGCTACCCGATAATCCATGGCAGCAGTTTTATGATGACCCTGGGTTTTGATGATGAGGGCCCGGTAGCGGAGGCGCTGCTTTCCTACAGCCAGTCTGGCAATCCGAATTCACCGCATTTTACCGACCAGACACTTCGCTACGCGAACAAGGATTGGCGCAGCGTCGCCTTCGACGCTGCAGACGTGCGCAAGAATATGCGTTCAGTGCGAGTGTTGCGCACGGGCGGCACCCCCTAGACCGAATCGCGACGGCTGGGGTGACTCAGTCACCGTAGCCGCTCGGGTTGGTCGACTGCCAGCGCCAGGCGTCCTCGCACATTCGGACCACATCAAAGCGCGCTTCCCAGCCCAGTAAACGCCGCGCCAGGGTGGGATCGGCGTAGCATTCCGCCACATCGCCCGGGCGCCGATCGACTATCTCAAAGGGCACGGCCCGCCCGCTCGCCTGCTCAAAGGCACGCACGAGTTCAATCACGCTGTAACCGCGGCCAGTACCCAGATTCACAATCATCGGCACCTCGCTGCTCCAGCTTCGAAGTGCCGCCAGCGCATCCACGTGCCCGCGGGCGAGGTCCACGACATGGATATAATCGCGAACGCCGGTACCGTCGCGCGTCGGGTAGTCGTTGCCATAGATACTCAGTCTGTCGCGTCGCCCCACCGCCACCTGGGCTACAAAGGGCATCAGATTGTTCGGCGCCCCGGACGGGTCCTCGCCGATAAGCCCACTTTCGTGGGCACCGACCGGATTAAAGTAGCGCAGTAGGGCCACCTTCCAGGAGGGATCGGCAGTCACTAAATCCGTTAGCACGTCCTCGACGATCAGCTTGCTGCGCCCGTAGGGGTTCGTAGCACTGCGCGGAAAATCCTCAGTGATAGGCACGCGTGCCGGATCGCCGTAAACGGTTGCGGAGGAGCTGAATACGAGGTTTTTAACCTGCGCAGCGTCCATCGCGCGCAGCAACGATAGTGTGCCGGCAACATTGTTGTCGTAGTAGCGCAGGGGCTGCGCAACGGACTCGCCCACGGCTTTGAGCCCGGCAAAGTGCACAACAGCCTGCGGGCGGCACTCCGCCAACACTTCAGCAACCGCCGCCTCGTCGCGAATATCGACGCGATAAAGTTTCGGCTCATGACCGGAAATACGCGCCAGTCGTTGTAGCACCTTCGCCGAGCTGTTGCACAGATTGTCCAGAACACTCACCTGGAAACCCGCAGCCAGAAACTCCAGGCAACTGTGAGAGCCAATGTAGCCAGCCCCTCCGGTGAGCAGCACCTTGCCGGTCGTATGCGCGCTCATGCGTCGCTCCTTGGGAAAACCTTTACGCTAGCAGTGATGACGCCGGGTGAAAAGACCATAGGCCAGACAACGTGCGCTGAAAAGCCCCGCGCGGCTGCAGAATGCACCGGGACCTCTGCTAGAATTGCACGCTCACAGGTACACGAGTACTACGAATGCAGATTCTGGTCACTGGCGCAGCGGGTTTTATCGGCTTTCATCTGAGTAAGCGTCTGCTTGATGAGGGCCATAGTGTGGTGGGGCTCGATAACCTCAACGATTACTACAGCGTGGAGCTTAAACGGGATCGGCTGGCGCAGTTGAATGCGCGCGAGGGGTTTCGCCATGCACTGCAGTCCCTGGAGGAGGCCGACGCCATGAGCGCCCTGTTCAGGGCGACGCCCTTTGACTGTGTAATTAATCTCGCGGCGCAAGCCGGCGTGCGTTACTCCATTGAAAACCCGCGCGCCTACATCAGTAGCAATATCGACGGTTTCATGAACATCCTCGAATGCTGCCGACATGCGCAAACACCACACCTGATCTACGCCTCAAGCAGTTCCGTCTACGGGATGAACACCAGCATGCCATTTTCCGTACACGACAACGTTGATCACCCGGTCTCCCTATACGCGGCCACCAAGAAATCCAATGAACTGATGGCTCACACCTACTCGCACCTTTATGGGCTGCGTACTACCGGTCTGCGATTCTTTACGGTTTACGGGCCTTGGGGAAGACCCGACATGGCGCTGTTCCTGTTCACGCGAGCGATCCTTGCAGGCGAGCCCATCAAAGTCTTCAACGAGGGACGCATGCAGCGTGACTTCACCTACATCGACGATATCGTCGAGGGCATCGTGCGCCTGCTCGCCAAGCCCGCCAGCGCCAATGAGCAATGGCAGTCCGGCGCTCCGGACCCGGGCAGCAGTAGCGCCCCTTACCGCTTATTCAACATCGGTAATAACCAGCCGGTCGCCCTGATGGATTTCATCGCGGCGATTGAGGAGGCGCTGGGAACCCCTGCGCAAAAAGAATACCTACCCCTGCAGGCAGGCGACGTGCCCGCTACCTTCGCGGATATCGAAGCCCTCGCCGACTATGTGGGCTACCGGCCCGCAACCCCGGTTCGCCAGGGAATCCAGCAATTTGTGGACTGGTACCGGTCTTACTACAGACAGTGAATTGGTAGTTCTATACGCTCATCACCACGAAGAAATTATGATAGGAAACGCACCGCATGAATGTTGTGATGATAGGAGCCGGATACGTGGGGCTCGTCTCCGGGGCTTGTTTCGCTGAGTTTGGCGCACGGGTCACCTGTATCGATAAGCAGTCCGAGCGCATCGAGTCACTGCAGCAGGGTCGTATTCCAATATACGAGCCCGGCCTGAATGAACTGGTCAGGAAAAACGCCGCCGCGGGTCGCTTGAGCTTCAGCACCGATCTGGCTGCGGTTGTGCCTGACGCAGATCTGGTCTTCATCGCCGTGGGCACACCGACCCGCCGCGGGGACGGCCACGCGGATCTCAAATACGTTTACGCGGCGGCCAGCGAACTCGCCCTGTGTCTCAGCGGCTACACGGTTGTCGTCGACAAATCGACAGTTCCGGTGGGGACTGCGCGCGAGGTCGCGCGCGTTCTGCGCAAAAGTAATCCGCACGCCGACTTCGATGTTGCGTCAAACCCCGAATTTCTTCGCGAGGGCTCGGCTATCAGCGATTTCATGCGGCCAGACCGCGTGGTGCTGGGTGTGGAATCAGAGCGCGCGGAAGCCCTGCTCCGGGAACTTTACCGACCGCTGAACCTGATTGAAGCGCCCATCCTGGTCACAGATCTGGAAAGCGCAGAGTTGATCAAGTACGCCGCAAACGCTTTCCTGGCCACCAAGATCAGTTTTATCAACGAGATGAGCCAGCTCTGTGAAACGACCGGTGCCGATGTTAACGCGGTCGCCAAGGGCATGGGCATGGACAAGCGCATCGGCAACAAGTTTCTGCATGCGGGCCCCGGTTATGGCGGTTCGTGCTTTCCCAAAGACACGCTGGCGCTAACGCGCATGGCGCAGGAACATGGGGTAAGCAGCCGTATCATCGAAGCGGTCGTGGAGGTAAACGCCTCACAAAAAGCGCGCATGGTGGCGAAAATCCGCGAAGCGCTGGGGGGGTCTGAGGCGGATAAGGAAATCGCCGTTCTCGGGCTGACTTTCAAGCCGCAAACTGACGATATGCGGGATGCCCCTGCGCTGTCCATTCTTCCTGCACTCGCGGACCGTGGCGCTATCATCCGGGCGCATGACCCGGAAGGCATGGCTGAGGCGCGATCGCTGCTCCCGGATACCATCACCTATGCGCAAAACATTGAAGAGGCCGTAGCCGGTGCGGACGCGGTGGTATTACTGACCGAATGGAACCAGTACCGCGGCCTGAATCTCGCTGAACTCAAGGACCAGATGCGCGGGGATGTTTTTATTGATTTGCGCAACGTTTACGAGGCGACACTGATGAAAAATGCGGGATTCCGTTACACCAGCGTTGGACGCCCGGGCTTGAGATCAGCGACATAATCGCTAAACGGGACTCCGAGCGGTTCAGCCATGTAGCAGCGCAGCTGCCGCAAATCACCGACACCGGGGCGCTGTACGAGGGCAATAAGTTCTAGGAGCGATGGGTAAACTACGCCGTCGGACATTTCTGAGCACCATGACACCCTCACAGGCTTAACCAATCGACTGCATCTCATCGACACATTGAATCACGCACTGACGGCAGATTACGAGGATCGACTGCTGGCGGTGCTGTTCCTTGATCTGGACCACTTCAAAGATATCAACGATTCCCTGGGGCACACTATAGGCGATCAGGTACTGCGCTTGTCGCACGTCGCCTTACCGCGGGCGTGCGACAAGCGGACGTGATTGCT
>JBLIIW010000173.1:0-8555 GCA_047635315.1 Halieaceae bacterium
AATTACTTATTGGCGGTATATTGCCCCGTCCGATAGCCTAGGTTTCGAGTATATCTGCTGATGGGCATGTTAATTTGGCCCTGTTTTCATTTTTTACTGTTGCCAGCGCCAATCCTCCTGTTCTTTGCTTCAATCCAATGTACGACCAGGATTCGCAGGCAAAAGACACACTGAGGAATATCCGTGAACAAGAGGAGTTTGTAATAAACGCTGTGAGCGCATCGCATCTGGAAGTGATGAACAAAAGCTGCCATAAGCTACCTCATGATACTGACGAGTTCGAGTATGCCGGTATTGGAAAAGCGGAATCGCATTTTGTTAAGCCGCCAAGAGTGGCTGATGCTGTGGTGAGTTTCGAATGTAAGCTGAATCAGGTGATTGATTTGGGTGACTAGACTTTGTCTGGGCATTTGATTTTAGGCGATGTTCTTGCCGTGCATGTTGACGATGATGCGGTATTCAATGAAAGAATAGACAGCGACAAACTGGATGCGATCGCTCGAATGTCGGGTGCTGATTACAGCTTAACAAGAGAAAGAATTCAGCTGTCCCGTTCTTAGAAGCTCTTTTTTCCAGTGCCACTACTGCTACTGAAACGTGGCGTGGCACCATCTCCCCAAATCTATCGGGGTCCCCAGGAATACAGTGAGCTCAGCATTAGACAAAGATGATGAGAGGTAATATGGATCTTCCAGCTTCCTGAAGGTAGCTGAATATTGGAACGCCCAGTACGCTCAAGATCACCAGGCCCAAAAACAAGTAATTACCGTAGCGCGCATTATAGTACTGATATTTTCTCGCCGCGGATGTAGGCAGTAAATACGGCATG
The DNA here is from genome assembly GCA_047635315.1 of Halieaceae bacterium. Taxonomy (GTDB): domain Bacteria; phylum Pseudomonadota; class Gammaproteobacteria; order Pseudomonadales; family Halieaceae; genus Congregibacter. Next base: position 830 of record JBLIIW010000173.1, read on the forward strand.
ATGTAGTGGCCATCCAGCGGGCCGAGCGGTATCAGATTGAAAAGCATCAGCAGCAGATTGATCAGTGCCAGGTAGGTGAAGAAGGTCCTTGGACCATCGCCGGCGAAAAGACTCCACTCAGCCCCCAGTCCGATCAGGTACAGATTGATCGATGCACAGGCAAGCAGCAGGTTCATGCCAGGGCCTGCGGCGGCGACGAACATGCTGGCCCAGGGAGAGCTGTAGTTACGCGGATTGGTAGGTACAGGTTTCGCATAGCCGATGCCGATCAAGACCACCATTAGCAAGCCCATCGGATCAATATGTGCAAAGGGGTTGAGTGTTAGCCGGCCTTGCCGCTGGGCGGTATCGTCCCCGAATATTTTCGCGGTGGCAGCGTGGCCGAATTCGTGAAATGTCAGGGAAATTACCAGGGCGGTGGTGATCAAGAGGAACAGGAGCCACTGGCCCTGAGTGATGAGTTGCAACATAGATGGAGTGGTTCCTGTTAGCCCGGCGTGTCGGCGGATTATCAGCTGAACAGCAAAGTGCGTCTGCACAGGATCCAGCGGATGATTGGCATGGAGGTATACAGCAAGAAGTATTGATTGACCACCTGGCTCCAGCCCTATGACAAAACGTTGCCATAGTTCGTGCCTGAGCCCTACAGGAGCGACGTGCTGACGCGGCCGATACCCCCTGAGCACAGCTCAAAAGCTATGATCTGTGGTCTCGAGGATTCCCGACAACCAGGAAAGCCGGCATTCTCACTGCAACCAACTGATATATATCACTATAGTTATCCTCAGCCCGGGCCTGAAGCAGCCGCCCAGCGCCTGGGAGTGGAGCGGAGGGTGCGCGGCATCTGTCCTGGCGACCGCACAGACAACGGTGCGGTCCTTCGGGACGGCTGGTTTTGCGGCCATTGGACAGGCGAACTGTAGCGGTAGACGCGCTAACATTGTTTTCTTCAACAACGGCTGGCCACTGCCCATGAATGATGACCGTGACAACCCCGATCCTGATGCCATTTCCGAGGCAGAGCAGGAACACGACAGTCGTATCGGCGCCAAGATGCACCTGTTCCTCGAGCGGATAATTCGCACTGCCTGTGAGGAGGAGGAGGTCGATGAAGAACGTGCCACTGACCTGATGCTGTGCGCTGCAGTGCGGTTGCACGCTGAACGTTTCCCCACCAGTGCAGGGGAGATAGCGCTGTTCTGCCGATCGATCGCCGAAGGAGTGCTCGGTGAGCCTGTAGACGGTGACACCTTGCACTGAGCGGTTCGGGATCGGTTCCATCCAGGCTTGCATGGACTCAGGATGAAGCCGAATCGGTGTCCGGGTACAAGTGCGTTCGCCGAGCAGCGTTTGGCGGTGGCTCATAGACCTTAGAAGCGTTCCTTTTCAACCTCAGGCAAGTTAACTTGTCGTCACAGTCGATACCATTGGGAGCCTGAAACGTGGGCGAGAGAATTAAAGTAGAGAAGCCGCTGGTCATTCTTCACGGCGACGAGATGGCGCAGATCGCATTCGAGCGAATCCTGGAGCAGTTTGTCACATCGCGGCTCGACGTTGAGCTGGTGGAAGTGGATCTCTCGGCGGGAGAACGGCTTACGAGCAACGGTCGGGTGGTGCTCGATGCTATTGATGCGCTCAAGCAGCACGGCATAGGCATAAAGAATGCCGGTATGACGGTCAATCGTAGCCAGCTCGACGAATTGCTGCTCAAGTATCCCCAGGTCAAGGAAGCTGAGCTGGACAAGCTGGCGACCAAATCGCCTAACGGCGCTATCCGTAAGGGTATAGGCGGCAACATCACCCGTGAGGATATTGAGTTTCGCAATCTCACGAGCGTCCGTCCCGACTGGGTTAATCGCGACATAGAAGTGGATTCCATGGACAGCGGCGGGCTGGATTTTAGCTACAGCGAACTGTCCAACGCCACCGGTGTCGCCAAAGTGATGTTTGTTGGCAGCAGTGGTGACCCGGTAGAACTACACCGGCGCACCCTGAAAAAGGGCGATCCCTGGATGTTGGCAACCAATGTCCTGGAAGAGGTAAAGGCCTGGGCGCACCGCTTTTTTCAGCGTGCGCTCGATGAAAAGCGCGATATTTATCTTGGTCTCAAGGATACGGTCGTTCCCGGCTATGACGGCGTCATGCGTGCCGCAATCGAGGAGATCTACGAGAGTGACTACAAAGGCAGGGTGGCGGCAGCGGGTCTGAAATACCATTATGAGCTTATTGATGCTCAGGCTGCTCGTATTATCTCCAACCCCCCGGAGCGTGCGCTGTGGGGGGTGCCGGACAACGTTAGTGGAATGAAGCTCTACAAGCTTGTGCAGCAGCTCAAGCACTACGGGCTGCCGGAGCGCAAGGCTCATGTCTCCATTTCCCGGATGAGCGCTGGCGGCGGCGATCAGTATGGCAGCTACAACACACCCGCTCCCGAGGATGGCATTATCAAGGTGATTATGGATGGGGAGGAAAAGCACGCCCGCAGCGTGAAGGCCAACGACCCTATTCTATTCATGTCCAACGACCGCGATGCGATCAAGGACTGGGTCAAGCAGGTCTTCCGTGACGCGTCCCTTAACAAGAAGGAGGTCTACTTCGGCCTGAAGCGAGAATTCGTTAATTACGACGAGGTCTACAGTTCGATTATCCTTGAAATACGCAAGGAACTGGCGGCACTGGATACCGCGCCTCCCTCTTTCATGATCATGCGTCCGTCCCGGCAACTGAGCAAAATGATTTGTGATCCGCCCCGCTGGAGTGTTTATCCGGCGCAGAACCTGGACGGAGATATCTTCTCTGATATCTCCGCAGCCCTGGGCGGCAGCCTGGCGACCGCCAGTTCGGTGATCGAAAGTAAGGACGGCACCATGCTCTATGAGGCACCGCACGGTACCGCTCACGATCTCTACCTGCGCTACCTGGAAACCGATGGCGAGGAGGCGAATTTCAACTCCTCGGCGCTTATTTTTGCGGTGGCAAACGCACTGGAAGAGCTTGCCAAGCGTGAAGACAACGAAGCCTTGGCCGACTATGCCGGAAAGCTCAAGGCGGCGCTGATCGACACGGTTGCCCAAGGTACGATTACTGGTGACCTTAAAGGTAAGACCACCGATCCCGACACGGAATCAGTCGTGGATATGTATGGCTTCCTCGATGCGATAGAAGCAAATCTGGCGGATTGATACGAGCGCCGGGCTGCCCCAAAGCCCGGTAACAGGGCCTCATCGCTCAGCCAGATTTCATGAGCAATATGGCCCTAACATCGACAGCTCCCTCGTAGGCTGCCAGCGTAGGCTCCTGCTGCTGAAGCGTATACATGGCCATGCGGTCTGCCAACTCGTTACCCTCAATGCCGCTGTGTGCCTTCACATGGACAAGTTCGATGTTGTTTTTCAGGGTGTCGTAAAGTGCATGTGCTTCCTGTACCAATGCCAGGTTCTTGATCTCGTTCGTTCCACGTCGCCATCCTTTGGTCTTCCAACCATAGGCCCATACCGAGATTGCCTTTATCGAATAGTCACTGTCACTGGCGATACGCACAGTCTCTCCCGCCAGGCATAGAGGCTGGGCGATTTTGAGCGCATAGAGGATTCCATTCAGCTCCGCGATATTGTTTGTCCCCTGCCGTTGATAGAGGCCATATCGCAGTTCGTCGACACAGCCATTCCTATAAATGGCAATACCCGTGCCAGCAGGTCCAGGGTTGGGGCTAGCGGCACCATCGCAATAGATCACGGTGGCGGGTTCTGGCCCGGGGGCCGCCTGTGCGCGTTGCTGTGGCTTTTTGTGAGTGTCGCCTTTGGACTTTGTATGCGCAGAGACGGGGGCGGCCCTGGATCTGGATGAGCCACTCGCATAGGCCTCGGCGGCTGCCTCGATCGTGGGGAAGCTCTTGTAGCGGGCGTTCTTGAAGCCGTCGACCTGCGCCTTCGCTTCGGCCCAGTTGTCGTAGATACCAGGCTCACGGCCTTGCCATACGACGTAGTGTTTCGGTTTTGCCATGGGTATTGCTCCGGGAAAATGGACTCTGGCCACAGCCCCTGGGGATGCAAGCGAAGGCCATGTTACTTAGGTGTCGGCCTTGATTGCAGTCTTCAGCATCCTTGCGGTCGATAAATAGACACAGCGTTGGGTGACCGCAGGGGATAACAAAGGGAAAATTGACCAGCTCAGCTCAGCGGTTTCTAGATGCGCATATTGCCATCTACAATCTATTTAATCTCCCCAGGAATCAGCTTCGCATTGAATATTAGCCTACCCTTATGACTAGTGCGTTCAATGACGGAATTGAGATAAAGCAGTTGATCAGGTCGCCACCTAACTTAAGTGCATCAGCACCGCTCACGACAATAGCTCGTCAGAACCGGGATAGGGGGTGACTGGTGGTGGAGCTTGATCGAATTAAGTTGACTAGCCCTGGAAACCACAGGTAGTCGATGCTCCGGTAGCTGGAGAGTCAGTTCACGATTTCAGGCGCGAAGCCGGGTAGAATCCGGGTAAAACCGGGCCATGATATGCGTTACCTGAATGCACTAGACAGCCTGCGTGCTGTCGCCGTTCTAGGCGTCATCGTGTTTCACCTCGAGGAGAGATGGCTGCCCGGCGGGTTCACCGGAGTCGATGTATTCTTCGTAATCTCAGGCTATATCGTCACTAGAGCGACGCTCGCTCACAATACGGAAATGTCACCTGCCGCGATCGCGGCCTTCTTCGCCCGACGTGCTCGGCGTATTCTACCGCCACTCGCTGCAAGCCTTACGCTGACCGCGCTGATCACCGTGCTGCTAGTGCCCAAATCCTGGCTCAGCGACTCAATCCAGATGACGGGACAATGGGCATTCGGAGGACTCAGCAATTTCGCCCTTGTCCTGAGCGACGACGGCTACTTCGCGCCGCGAGTGGATTACAATCCGTTTGCTCACACCGGGTCCCTGGGCGTAGAGGAGCAATTCTATCTACTCTTTCCCTTGCTACTGTTGGCACTGCTGGCGGGTCGGAGGAACGGTACCGGGTATCGACCGCGCTACGGAGTTGGCTTATTTATCGTCCTGGCATCCATCCTGGTCGCTGCTCTGCATACGAGGACCGCGCCTGACGCAGCCTCTATTGGTTGCCGTCCCGCTTCTGGGAGCTGTGTTGCGGTGTGATACTGGCGCTCACACACCGTTGCAAAATTGAGGGACCGCCCGTCTCGCGTTCGGCGGCGATGCGCAGCCAGTTGTTTTTCGTCTCGGGGATATTGCGGATTGCACTGGGCATGGTCAAGGCAAGGCACTTCTTGTTTCCTATGCCATGGGCCCTGGCCCCCGCAATCGGCACGCTGCTCGTCATTGAGGGTATTCACCGCCGCGACCTGGCGAACACGCCGAGGGCTGTTTGCCAACGCTGCCCTGAGAGCCACCGGGTTGATTTCCTACTCACTGTACCTATGGCACTGGCCCGTATTCGCAATGATGCGCAGGACGGTCGGACTCGAGAGCATCGTCCAGCGTATCGCGGCGGTTTCCTTGGCGGTCGCTCTGTCGATCGTGAGCTACCGCCTCATTGAGCGACCCTGCAAAATAATCGGCGTCACTGGAAGGCGTCGTTCAATCGCGGTACTCATCGGTGGCACTACCCTGATGGCAACTGGCTTCCTGGCCGTCGGCGCTCTGTTCAAGGCACAGCAATCACTGACGCTGACAGCTACGGGGGCCGCGACAGACTGGTACCCGTACCCGCGTGATCTGCCGTATGTTCGACAATCAGGATTCGAGGGGCGGAAGCTCTTTGCGGTGGGAGATTCACATCTTGGCGCTTATGCCGGTCTACTACATCAGCTTTCCCAGGAGCTTGGTATCACCGTGCGCCGTTTCCACCTTGGCGACTGCCCCATGGAAAACTTCCTCTATCGCTTCTACAGCCGCGCCGACTGCGATGAAAAGAGATCCCGGATCATCGATGCAATTTTGCAGGAGAAAAAGAGCGGGGATATTGTATTGTTCACGTCATTGCAGGCACTGAGGCTCGCCGATCAGTGGACAGTCTCTGACCGGGCCGGATGACTTGATTACCTGTACAGCGCAATTGGTGCTGCCGTGCGCGAGGCTGCCTATGAGCAGGTGGAGCACGACATACGCCAACTGGTGAGTGGCTCACTTGCGGTCATTGTTGAAGCCCCCAAACCTACCCTCCCTGCGCCGCCGTTTCGTTGCAGCGACCGCTTCAACCGTAGCAATCCTGTCTGCCGAGAAGGGTTGAGCATCGACCGTGTCGCCATGCAGCGGCTGCGACAGCCAAAGCTCAACGCCATGCACACGATGGCTGCGGAAACTGGCGGGATCACGATCTGGGACAGCTTCGACGTCCTGTGCCCAAGCACTCCTTGCGCCGCATCGGTGGATGGGCGCCCACTGTTTTTCGACGGCGATCACGTCAGTGGCTATACGAATGATCTGCTCGCCCCGTCACTCGGAAGGATACTTGCGATGCTTTGGAGCAGTGCTCCCGATACGACACCGGGACGGCTGCCGTTGACGGGGGTATAGGCCTGTTGATTTGGGCTGCTCACCGCAGACCTTCAGGTGATGGCTCTGCATCGCTGCGGCGTGTTTATGCCCTCTGGCACCATGGCTCAGCAAATTGCCCTCAGGATCTGGGCTGACAGAAAATCCACGCACTTGGTCGCCATGCATCCCACCTCGCATCTGGAAACAGCGGAGCATCTGGCTTACCAGCAGCTACATCAGTTAAAGCGTGTGCAGTTTACTGTGCCCGAACTGATGCACTCGCGGCTGCTGACACCAGCAGATCTTGAGGATCTGAATGAAATTCCTGCGGTCTTGCTGCTCGAACTACCGGCTCGCCCCCTCGGTGGCCAATTGCACAGTTGGGAAGACCTGCTGGCCATGCGCGACTGGTGTGATCGCCATGAAGTGGCATTGCATTTGGATGGTGCCCGGATCTGGAGTGCTACCGCTTTTTACCAGAAGTCCCTTGCAGATATAGGCGCACTGTTCGATAGCATCTATGTCTCGTTCTATAAGGATCTCGGCGGTCTTTGCGGTTGCGTCCTCATGGGATCCCAAGACTTTATTGGCGAGAGCCGAGTCTGGCAGCGACGCCACGGTGGCAACCTGTACACCCAGTTTCCCTTTGTGGTGTCGGCTAAAAACGGCCTGAATATGCGCTTGCCGCAAATACATGATTGGGTGGCACGAGCGCAATCTTTAGCTGCGCTTATGAATGGCGTCGAGGGCGTGCAAACTAATCCCGAGCCGCCCCACAGTAATATTTTTCAGATTTACCTGCGCGGTGAGCCCGAAGCTTTGCTTGCCCGTCACAATGAACTTGCTATCGAGACAGGTACGTTTTTGTTTAGTAAGCTTTCTGCAGCCCCGATTCCAGGCTATGCGATGACGGAGGTGCATTGTTGGGAAAACGCCATGGCTTTTGATGACTCAGCTTTGGCGGATTTTCTCGGCAAGTTGATATAGTGCGGCAGATTCAGGCATTCTGACTCTGGCGATGAGCAATCAAGAAGACAGAGGGCGCTTCAGGGTTTCACGGGCGATCGGCTATCCGTGTCGCGCGAAACTCACTCGCATCGTACCAATTGGGCCATTCCCGGCCGTTGGCAAGGCGCGCACCTACGTCGTACATCAGACCGAGGTCGTCGACAAAGCCACGCAGGTTCCAGTCCTCGCGCCATTCATCGCTGGGTTGATGGTAGTCCTCGGACGTGTAG